>JBBQBR010000032.1:0-10254 GCA_038317875.1 Lysobacterales bacterium | reverse complement strand
AGGCGAATCACTAAAATCACCGGCACAGCGGCTAGTTTCAGCGCATTTAAGTCTATTTTTGGCTCGGCCCACTGCGTGCCCGCAATGTGCTGCGCGCCCAACACCCGATATTGGCTGAAAAGCGCCCGTTGATCGTATACGGCCTGGCTTAGTTCAGGGGTCCATTGGCGTTGCCAAATGTAGGCTTCGTCACTGTGCGCTACGCCTTGCAAAGCCAATGAAGCAATGAGCGAGCACCAAAAACCATGAAACCAATGCGCCTTCATTGCGCGGCGCAAATCGATGTGGTGGGCCACTTTTTGATGCCTAAAAAGCAAGATGGATTGCTTCGCTGCGCTCGCAATGACGAGGTGAGCAAATATTTAGCCAAAGTCATACGCCATGACGCGCTGTGGTTCTTGCAAGAAATTTCCTTGCACAAAATTCACGCCGCAGGAGAACAAAATCGACATAGAACCAGCGTCTTCAACGAACTCCGCCACCGTAACTTTCCCGGCATTACGCGCTTCCGCCGCGATGCTGCGCACTTTCTCCTGATTTTCTTTGCTCTTTGCAAGCTCAGCCATGAAAGAGCGGTCAACTTTGAGGTAATCCGCATTGACGTGCTTGAGTAAGCGAAACGAATTAATCCCTTGGCCAAATTGCTCGAGCGCAAAACTACAGCGCAGTTGCGCCAAGCCCGCTTGAAAAAACGCAACTTGCTTGAGATAGGTGACGACTTTGCTTTCTGGCATCTCAAATACCAAACGATCGCCAGCAACGCGCGCGACTTTTAGCTGCTGCGCCAACCAAGGCAAGATCGAGCCATCTTCAATCGTTTGCGGGCAGATTTTAATGAAGAAAGTGCTGTTGATGCCGCTGGCTTGGCGTTCTGCGATAGTCCGAATAATTTTCGCGATCACCCAACGGTCAATGTGGGGAAGTAGGCCAAGTTTTTCAGCAACCGGAAAAAATACGCTCGGCTGCACTTCACCGTTCGGCCCGTTCATACGCAACAGCACTTCGTAGAACTCGCCCGATTCACCCTGCAGGCTGACAATCGGCTGATACATCATGTTAAAGCCATCTTTAGTGAGCGCATTTTTGATCGATGCAATCCACTTCGACGATTCCGCCTCGTCCGCTTTTTCCTTTTCCATGGGATCGAAGGTCACCAAGCGATTACCACCATCGCGCATCGCCGCTTGGCTAGACTCAGCGGCCTTATTCATCACATCCTGTGGCGCGGTCATCTTTTCGCTCATCAGACACATGCCGAAACTACCGGTTAAGGTAATCGAAGTACGCCCGGCGTCGATCACGTGATCTTCTAACTGCTTGACTAGTTTGGTCGCAAACTCAATGCAGCGTTGATGTACGAGCCCGATCAAAATAATGCCGAAACTGTGATCACCTAAGCGCGCAACGTGCGCATTAGTGCCGGCGGCGATGCGCAAAAAACCACCCATATCGGCAAGCAAGGTATCAACGCCATCAATGCCGACGACTTCAAGATGCTTTTTGTAGTTGTCAATTTCCAAATAAATGACCGCTTGATCGGTTTGCCCGCCGCTTGCCGCAGCCACCGCTTTTTGTAGCTCCTCAGTAAAAGCCTGTTTGTTTAGTAAGCCAGTGACCAAATCTTGCCGGCGCAGGGCATCCAGTTCTTTGGCAAGTTCAGCGTTGCCAGTTTGTTGGCGAATCACAATCTGCGTGCAGGGTTCGTTTTCCACGCTGGCTTCGGAAAACTCCATCACCGCATCGAAAGTTGAGCCATCGGTACGCTGTGCTTTTAAGTTGAGTTTTTCCGGCGGTTTTTCACCTTTGGAAATTTGCTTGAGCACATCGCGAAATATCGCGACATCTTTGCCTGCCAGCATATCCAGAAAGGTCGTACCTTCAATCTCAGAATATTCTTCAATTTTGAACATTTCTAAGTATGCTTTATTCGCATACACGTGCATGCCTTCATACACGTAAGTAATTGGATCACGCGAGGAGTCCAGCAGCGCGTTACAGCGTTTTTCACTTTCGCGCAGTGAAACTTCCAGTTTGCGTACCGCACGGCGGGTTTGCAAATCAGTAAATTCACGCTGCGTCATCGACTGGAAATAATCGCTCATGCCGCGAACTAAGACCGTACGAGCGCCATCACGTAACGCTGCCAGCAGTGTTTCCTGCGTGACTGAGTCCATCACTGCTAGCACTGGGATATCTTTGCCGGTTTTTTGAACGGCCTCGACGGTTTCCTTGAGCGTCAACTTTTTCGTCCGAACGCTGAGCAAAACTAAATCCTGCGGCGCATCCAGAGCGGCGATCAATTGATCCGGGTCGACTGCCCGCGTTGGGCGAACGGAAATACCCGCGTTTCGCAAGACGCTAATTGCTTGCTCTGCATCTTCTGTTGAGTCTTCAACGAGCACGATTCGAATTAAATTGTCGGCCTTAGCCATCTTTCACCTTTAACTAAAAAACCCATCGTATAGACATGTGCAACACCAATCGCGCGGGCAACCTACGATAAGCGGTTGATTTTGACGGAAAAGCGGCAGTAAACATAGGCCTTGCAAAAATTTACGACGCATTTATCCAAATAAAAATTAAAGGTGCGCAGCAAAAGTGTTGAACCATTAGTGTTACATAGTTTCAATAGCAAGCTGTGTCACCAGTTTGAATGAGTTGTTTTGATTGAACATAATAGGCCTGCTCCAGCTAACTAAAGATCTAGGACTAAAAGCACTCGCACAAGTGCATTTGAGTGCTTACCATCCGCGCAACTGTGCGATTCACACGTCGTCATTGTGGGCACAGCGAAGCAATCCATCTCGCTTTCCGGTGCTTAAAAAGTGGATTGCCACGTCGCTTCGCTGCTCGCAATGACGAGCCGTTCGTTATGACTTTAGCAACAACACAAACCGTTATGCCCCGGCAAAACAATCAACACATTTTCTACACGGCAAACCTTCAATGCGACCATTCCTGCTTACTTCTGCGCTGATTAGCGCTGCTTTTTGCGCCCACGCCGATACTCGGATCTTGCGCTTTCCCGACATTTCCGCGACGCAAGTCGTTTTTGTATATGGCGGTGATATTTACACTGCGGCTAGAACTGGCGGTATGGCGGAGCGTTTGACCAGCCATCTCGGCATGGAATTATCACCAAAATTTTCGCCTGACGGCAGCCAGGTCGCATTTTCGGCGGAATATTCCGGCAGCCGCCAAATTTATGTCATGCCCAGTGACGGCTCAGCCGCACCGAAACAACTGACTTGGTATAACGATGTCGGCCCGATGCCGCCCCGAGGTGGCTATGACTACCGCGTGTTGGATTGGACGCCGGATGGCAAAAACGTGCTGGTACGCATGAATAGGCTGGGTTTTGATGAGCGCGCCGGGCGGCCGTATTTGGTGCCGTTGGCAGGCGGCGATGAAGTGGCGCTCAGTGTTCCTGAAACCGGTGGCGGCATGCTTTCGCCGGATGGCCAGAAATTTGTCTACACGCCCATTGACCGCGAATTTCGCACTTGGAAACGTACCCGAGGCGGCCGCGCACAGGATGTTTGGGTGTATGACTTGTCCAAAAATACGAGCTCACGCTTGACCGAAGATCGCGCCACTGACAACCAGCCGATGTGGCTAGGCGATTCGATTTATTTCACCTCAGATCGCAATTACACCTTAAATTTGTTTTCAATGTCGCCGACCGGCGGCGCGGCCACGCAAATTACCCACTTTACCGACTTCGACGTGCTTTGGCCTAGCGCCGGAAAAGATGCGATCGTGTTTGAAAACGGCGGCTGGCTCTATACGTTGGCGGCGGGTGCGACTGAACCGAGCAAACTCAACATCACAGTATCAGGCGATAGGCCGGGGACTTTGCCGGCGTTGAAAAATGTGACCGCGCAAATTGAATCGAGCGATTTGTCCTCGGCGGGTGAACGCGTTATTTTTTCGGCACGCGGCGAGCTATTTTCAGTACCGCGCAAAGATGGCGTAATTCGAAATTTGAGCAATACACCCGCCGTGCGGGAAATGTCTGTGGCACTTTCGCCGGACGGCAAAACGCTGGCGTACCTGTCGGATGCTACCGGCGAATACGAGCTTTACGTGCGTAAAGTCGAAGGCGGCGAAGCGGTGCAGCTGACGAAAGACGGTAAATCCTGGCGGCTAGCCCCGGTGTGGGCACCCGACAGTAAATCCGTGCTGGTCAGTGATAGCGAAAACCGCTTATTTTTGACCACGCTGGACGGCCGCTCGACATTAATTGATCAGTCCACACGGGCACATGCGATCTCTGAATACGTCTTTTCGCCTGACTCTAAACACGTGGCTTACGTCAAGGCCAATGCCACCAGCATGAACGAAATTTGGTGGTTCAATCGCGCGACTGGGGCCAAGCAGCGCGTGCTTGGCGGGCAGTTTGACGCGGCGACGCCGTGCTTTGATCCGGCTGGGCGCTACCTGTATTTCACCAGCAACCGCGATCATAACTTGAGCTACAGCAGCTACGAGTTTAACTATCTCTACAATAATGCGGGGCGAGTTTTGGCCGCGCGCCTGAGCGCCGACGCGCCGCCGTTGACGCCGCAAAAAAGCGATGAGATTGGTGTCGCAGCGGCAAAAGCCGAGCCCAAATCCGAGACCGCAAAAGCACACGCTAAGGCCGACGACGTCACCGCAATCAAAATTGATCTAAGCGGCATGGAGAGCCGTGTCGAGGCGCTGAGCATTCCGGGCGGAAACTATCCAGGTCTGGCGGCGTCTAAAGAAGGCGTCTATTTCGCTGCACAAACCGGGCAAGGCCCCTCTGAATTGAAATACTACGACCTTGCTAGCGCAAAGATCGATTCAGTTGCCGCTGGTGTCACTGGTTTTCGACTAAGCGCAAATGCCAGCACTTTATTGCTCAACGTTAATGGCAATTGGGTGGTAAGCGATGCGAAACCAAGTGTAGACGTGAGCAAACCCTTGGACTTAAGCACCTTAACGCTACGTGTTGATCCCAAAATAGAATGGCAGCAAATGTATGTGGATGCGTGGCGCGTGCTGCGCGAATGGTTTTACGACGCGGGCATGCACGGCAACGACTGGAATGCGATTCGCGAAAAATATCAGCCGCTGTTAGCAAGCGCATCACATCGAAGCGATTTGGACTACGTGCTCGGTGAAATCGCTGGGGAGATGAATTCGGGCCATATTTATGTTGATCGCGGCGACGAACCTATGGCTGAGCGTAAAGAAAGCGGCCTGCTAGGCGCTGAATTTAGCCGCACCAATGCGGGCTATCGCGTCACAAAAATATTTCCCGGGCAAAACTGGAGCGAAGAATTCCGCTCGCCGTTTTTGGACGCCGGTGTCGATATCCAAGTGAATGATGTGATTACCGCAATCGACGGTAAGCCCGCACTGAGCGTGCAAAATTTCTATCAGCTCTTGGAAGGCAAAGGCGCGCGCGGCATCGAAATTGAGCGCGTACGCAATGGCGATGCCAAACGTGTACAGGTCAAAACCATCGTCGCGGAAACCAATCTGCGCTATCTAGATTGGATACAAACCCGCAGCGCGCTGGTGACTAAGCTGTCCAACGGCCGGATCGGCTATGTGCATCTGCCCAATACCGCCATCGAAGGCAATCGCGAGCTGTTCAAACAGTTCCCTAGCCAAACCGATAAAGAAGCGCTGATTATTGATGACCGCTATAACGGCGGTGGGTTCATTCCTGACCGATTGATCGAAATTTTGGCGCGTAAACCGTTGAACTACTGGAAACGCCGTGGGTTGGAGCCTGAAGCAACCCCGCTATTGAGCCACAACGGGCCAAAGGCGATGCTCATCAATGGCTTGAGCAGCTCGGGCGGCGATGCATTACCGTATTATTTTAGAAAACTGGGGCTGGGCGTCATCATTGGCACACGCACCTGGGGCGGTTTGATTGGTTTGAGCGGTAATCCAGCTTTGGCCGATGGCGGCATGATGTCAGCGTCGACCTTTAGAATTTTGAGCACCGACAACAAGTGGGTGGTCGAAAATGAGGGTGTAACACCCGATATTGAAGTGCTTGATCGCCCGGAATTAATCGCCGCGGGCGCTGACCCCAGCGTCGAGCGCGCGGTTGCCGAATTGCTTAGAACGCTCGATGCGAATCCCAAAACGCCGGTCATTGCACCCCCAGCGCCAGTGGATTTTGGCCGCCCAGATCGCATCCCAGCCAATCAATAAATGCCGATGCCGCGTTACGTCTTATTATTGGGTTCAAACCAGGATGCCGAAGCCGCACTGGCGCGCGCAACCGACAAAATTGAGCGCAGCTACGGAATTTTACGGATAGGCGAGGTTTTACCCTCGCCTGATCGTGAGGCCGCTGAATGCGGCTCGATCGATAAGCGCGCGCCGTACTTAAATTGTGCGTTGGAGATCGCGTCACCGCTGGCAGCACCCGCGCTCAAAGAGGCGATGCGCGAAATCGAGGCCGAATGTGGCCGAATTCGGCCTGCGCCAGCGTCGGGTTTGTGCGCGCTGGATATTGACATCGCGCTGGTGTTTGAAGGTGGCGCGTGGCAGGTGAACGATGCTAAGGCCGTAGCCCCTGATTACGCGCAGATTGCGCTGGCTCTGTGGTGGCAGCCCGCAAAAATTCATGTCTAATCCACCACTAACAGCCTAGCCTAGCTTTTCGTCTTTCTCCCACCCCTACTTCCGGAGTTTCCAATGTTGCGTTTTGCCCTACTTGCGCTCGGCGCAGTCGCGTTTGCATCAGCCGCACCGATGACTTACCAAATTGACGTCGCCCACACCCAAACGTATTTCACGGTCAATCACCTGGGATTTTCCAATTCAACGGGTGCCGTGCGCGTCAAAGAAGGTTTGCTCACTTTCGACGACGCTGATTGGTCGAAAAGCAAGGTCGATGTCACTTTGGATATTACCGCGCTGCAATTTGGCGACAAAACGTGGAATGAGCACATGGGCGCGCCCAAGTTCTTCAACGTGGCGAAATTTCCGACCGCGCGCTTTGTGTCGAGCAAAGTAGAAAAGCTTTCGGACAGCACCGGCAAAGTCACCGGCTCCTTTTCGTTGCTGGGCGTTGATAAGCCAGTGACCTTGCTGCTGACGAAAAACAAGGTTGATAAGAACCCGATGTCGAACAAACCCTATGCAGGCTTTTCCGCGACCGGCACGCTCAAGCGCTCCGATTGGGGCATGAGCGAATACTTGCCGGTCATTGCCGACAGCGTATCGCTGCGCATTGAGCTGGAAGCGGCCGGTAAGTAAAGTTGTTGCTTATGAGTACGCAACACTACCGCGCAGTCGCGAAATGGCTGCATTGGCTAATCGCGCTGCTGGTGTTGGGCATGCTGGGTGTTGGGCTTTACATGACTGATATGCGCCTATCGCCGCAGAAAATTCAGCTGTACATGACCCACAAGTCAGTAGGCTTGACGGTGCTAGCGCTGATGCTGCTGCGCCTTGCGTACCGATTAAAAAATCCGCCCCCACCGCTACCCGCTAGCGTTGCGGGTTGGCAAAAAACGGCTTCGCACGCCAGCCATGCTTTTTTATATCTACTTTTGTTTGCAATGCCAATTTCAGGCTGGCTGATGAATGGTGCGAGCGGCTTCCCGATGAAGTATTTTGGTCTGGTACGCGTGCCGGATTTACTGGCGCGCAATCAGGAAAGCTTGGCGCTTTTTAAAACAGTACACTTCTACATTGCCTGGACGCTGATCGCGGTGATCACGGTGCATGTGCTGGCCGCTTTGAAACATCATTTTATTGACCGGGATTCGGTTTTGCGCCGCATGCTTCCTGGCAGCAGCAACCCTTGATTCAATGGAAATCGCAGTGAAAACAAAATTTAGAAAATTAGTGTTGATTACACTGGCGCTGTTTAGCGCGCACGCATTCACAGCGAATTTCGTATTTGATCAAAGTGCGAGCCAACTTACCTTTACCGGTAGCTACGACGGCGAACCTATCGAAGGTAAATTTGAAAAATTTTCCGGCACCCTGAAACTTGATTTCACGCAACCCAAAGACGCAACGTTTGATGTCACGATCACGGTTGCAAGCCTAAACACCGACTATCAAGATCGCGATGACACTTTACGCGGCGATGCTTGGTTTGACGCAGCGAAATTCCCAACCGCACGTTTTGTCAGTAGTAGCGCTTGCACCTCGACCGAATCGGCACTCAGCTGCCCAGGCACCTTCACCCTGCACGGCGTGAGCAAAACGCTGCCCTTAGTGATTCAGATTGACGCGAAAACGCAGTCGTTAACAGGCAGTGCTGCGATCAATCGCCGTGACTTTGGCATCGGCAGCGGCGAATGGGATGAATCTGGCATTATCGGCGACGCGGTAAAGGTTGAATTTCGCCTGGGTGGGTTGACGGCTAAATAGCCAAACGCGTTCTCAATGCAGCTGCCGCGCCTGAATAACTTCACTCGCTGCAAGCCCGTCCAGCTCATCCCAATATTGCCGAACTTCGGCCAACACCGATGGCAATTGCTGCATCAACTCTTCACGCTCGGCGTCGCTCAACGGCACGATATTGATGTCTTTGATCTCGGAAAATACGCCATCGTCCACGCCCAGCGCGACAATCGGGCTAAGCAAGGCGATTAGGCCGTCGTCCAGCTGCATTTGCGCTTCCCATAGATCGGAAAGTAGATCCACTCCGAGGCTGAAGCCCTCGCACCAGCCGCCTGCATCGACGTGGTGTTCGCCGTTTTCATCAATAACCTCAGAAAAAATAGCGTCAAACGCATAGTGCTCAATCCCATAATCCACCGCGCGCTTGAGTCTTACCAACAGCTCAACCAAACGTTCAGCGGCGTCTGGATCTTCAACCGTCGGCTTTTCGCCCAAAATCACCGGCATCCATTTTTGTGCACCCACGTCTTTAGGGCCAACACTCAGCGCGGCAAGCAGGCCTTGCGCTGCATCTAAACGCAGCGCGTCTTCATTGAGCAGGCTCGATAGCAGCTCATCGAGCTCCGCGATGTCATGCTCATCTAAAATATGGCTTTGCGTATCAATCACGGCGTCACGCTCAGCCAAACCGGCGTGTGATCACTCGGACCGGCCTGTTCACGCGGGTTTTTGTCGATGCCGACGGCCTGCAGCCGCGCTTTTATGGCATCGGATATGAGCGCTAAATCGATGCGCAGCCCCATATTGCGCGCATACGCCGCTTGCCGGTAATCCCACCACGAAAACGCTTTTGTAGTTGGCATCATGGTTCGATAGCTATCGTGCAAGCCTAACGCACACAGCTTTTCCAATGCGTCGCGCTCGGGCTTTGAGCAATGTATTTGCCCGCCCCACGCGATTGGGTCATAGACGTCTAAATCGCCGGGCGCAATGTTGAAATCCCCCAACAGGACTAACTCCCGGTGTTTGCTCAATTCAGCGGCAACCAAGCTCGTCAATGCGGTTAGCCAACGCAGTTTGAACTGAAACTTGTCGCTGTCTAAGGCTTGGCCGTTGACTACATAAACGTTGATCACGCGCACGCCACGAATAGTTGCTGCAATCACTCGACGTTGATCGGCGGCATTCAAGACGTCGTCAAAGCCGGTGCACACATCACTAAGCCCGCAGCGACTTAAAATGGCAACGCCGTTGTAGCTTTTTTGCCCGGTAAAAGCGGCCTCGTAGCCTAAATCTTCTAAGGCTTGAACCGGAAATTTATGATCCTCCATCTTTGTTTCTTGTAGGCAGACCACATCAGGCGCAGCGGTTTGCAGCCAGTCAGCCAAGTGCGACATTCGCATGTTGAGGGAGTTAACGTTCCAGGAGGCGATTTTCACGATTTGATCTTTGCGGCTATTTCCTTGACGTTGCCGCAGTTTGCGCTTGGAGGCAAGCGTGGGCGACAAATTTTTCGCTTTGCGGTCTAAGCAGCGAAATTCGTCTCGATGCCAAACTTTGTGATATGAAAGGCCAGGATCCCATTTGCGGCTTGTTAACCCCATGCAACGTAGAACTCTGCTGCAGCTCGGCCTATTGACCAGCACGCCGTTTATTACGCAGGCCAAAGCAGCTCAGGCAGCTCAGGCAGCTTCTATATCTGCGCCGCCGAACCGAATCAACGCGGTGCTTGCTGGAATGCGCGGGCGCTTCCAGGCAATTGTCGACGCACCGGAGCGCTATCGTTTGCAAATTGAGTACGCGCACCCTGTCGGAATTAAGCAGCGGGCATCAGGATCGGTTGCAAAGCGCTGGGCTTTTGAAAGCTATCGACGCGGTGCCGAATGGACGGCACCGGCGAGC
>JBBQBR010000031.1:0-10411 GCA_038317875.1 Lysobacterales bacterium | reverse complement strand
ACGTTAGCAGCGGGTTGATCGGGATCTGTCGCTAGACCCGCTAAATTTTCGGACGATGTCGCACGTGAATTTTCTACCTGCTCAGGATCGATCGGCGCACTGTTGGTCGATGGCGGCGCCTGCGTCGCCGCAACGGGTAGGTTACGGCTTCCTTCCCTAGGCCCGTACATCCACACCACGACTATGATCAACAGCAGTGCGGTGGCAAATATTGATACTTTTAAAACCTTGGACACCAAGCTGACTCCAATTAGCCATTCATTTAGACATTGCAATGTTTCATAATGTTATGAATTTGGTACCGGGTTTTTCGGAGGCTGTTGGGCTAGCGGCGGCGGCGGTGCTGCTTGCTTAAGCGGCGATCTTATGAACTATTGCTCAATCGTCATAACCAAGTGCTTTTGTCGAGTATTCAGTATCGTCGTGCTTTGAATCAACTGGATTCCCGCCAAAAACATGCGGGAATGACGAGCGAAGCTACTTCACATCGCAACCCGCAACAATTTCCTTCGCCTTCTCAGGATTCAGTGCCGCAAGACCGCGCTTTCCTTCGGGGTCGGTGCAGTCAATTTCCAGCGCTTTGATATAGTTTTCTTCCGCGAAATCAAAATTGCCAATATTGGCAAAGCTGGACGCACTGCCTAAGTATTTTTGTACCGCAATGCCTTCGGACGGCGTTAGGGTTTTCCGTACGCCGCTGCCCGCAAAGGCATCGGGCACAGGCGTGGGCTCGGGCTTGCGCGTCACCAAATAACCGCCAACTGCAGCAATCGCAAGGCCTGCAGCAACGGCAATCGGCATCAGTTTGCTTTTCGCGGGCACGACCACTGGCGCGGGCGTTGCTACCGACGGCGCGGCAGCGGCTGCGACCGGCGCTTTTTCCGGGCTAGGCCCACGCCCGGGAATCGGCGTGGAAACAATAGTGTCTTCGCTCGCATTTAATTTGCGCGCGGTGGTGTCCATGCGCTTGGTTGCCGGTTCTGCGTTGCCGGCTTTGACCCGGCGCAGGGCTTCCATCATTTCATCCGCAGTTTGCGTGCGGTCGTCTGGATCTTTCGCTAATAGTTTGTTGATCAGCGCTTGGTAGCGCGAATGCTCCGGTGGCAAGGGCGGCACGGGCTCATAAACGTGGGCGTAACTGACCGCAAAGGTATCGCGGCCGTCGTACACTTTTTTACCGGTCAAGAGTTCAAAAAACATCACGCCCATGGCATAAAGATCAGAACGGTGATCGGTCGATTTGCCCATGCAGCGTTCCGGGCTCATGTAGTGCGGCGTGCCAACTACCGCGCCGACTTGGGTAAAGCTAGAGGTGGAATCGGCTTCTTTGGCGATCCCGAAATCCACCAAAACCGCTTTGCCGGATTCGTGAAACATCACGTTTTCGGGTTTGATATCGCGGTGCAGCACGTTTTTGCTATGCGCATGTTTGAGTGCGTTGCCAATTTGTAACATCACTTCAACAGCGTCTTCCGGGCGCAGGCCGCTTTTGATTTTATCGGCCAAATCCCCGCCGCTCAAAATTTCCATCGCCATGTAGTAATGCAAGTCAATCACGCCGCAGGCATACACGGTGATGATGTTGTCGCAGCTCATGCTGGCAATCGTGTCGCCTTCTTGCTTGAGCGATTGCAAAAACGCCTCGTCGGCGGCATTGCCTGGGGATACGATTTTGATTGCGACTTTGCGCTTGGGTTCCAGCTGATGCGCTAAATACACGCGCGACATGCCGCCCCGGCCAATTTCTTTGTCGAGGTTAAAATTGGGAATCTTGATCGGTGATTCGCTAATGGTCATATCGGTTCGCCAATGAAGGGCATAAATTTTAGTCGCAAAATAGAGACTTGCTTGACACGACAGCCACGCCTATTGGCGCTCATGACTTCAAGCCCAGAATAAGTGCTTGATTAAGCCAAAACCACCACCCGCAAGCAAGACAGCAAAGGCCAGCATACCTAACGCAAACCCGGCACCACGCGCGGCAGCGGCGCGGTAGTAGCCTAGTGCATACCAAATGCGGCCTACGACCCAAACTAAGCCAGCGATGCCGGCTACATCAGCCCTAAAGTAATTCGCGCACAGCCAAAGCGCCGGGAAAAACAGCACTGACTGTTCGAGCGTGTTCATTTGCACCCGAAAGATGCGCTCAAAATCAGGATGGCCGGTAACGGCAGGTGCTTTGATACCGTAGCGCCCGCGTGCGCGGCCGACTTCGAAAACCGTCCACACTAATACTAAAATCGCGCCAAAAACGGCGAGTGGAACTAAATTTTGCAGCAGCATGGCGTTGCCTCACAGGGGTTGGTTCGCATTTGCGTGACGCAGAGCGTAACGCCTTTATAGCCCGCCGACGCCAGCCGCGCAAAGCGAAGTTTGAATTGCTATTATTTGCGGCTACTTTTTTGGAAGGCAGGCGAATGTTTAATGACGATCAAGATGGCGCTCAAGGCGTGGTATTTTGGCTGCTAGGCGCCGTAGTCACGCTGCTGCTGGGTGGCGTCATTTATTGGAAGGCGATTGCACATCCGCCGCTTACTGCCAATATGGCGCGCACAGAAGCCGTCGATGAACGGCCAATTTCATTAGAAAGCGGCAGTCAGCCCGAAGATGCGCTGCAGTTTCAGCAGCCGCAAGCGGTCGATAATTCCCCCAAAAGCCTAGGTGAGCTGGCCTTTGCGTTTGACGGTGCGACTGGCTTGACGATTACGGGCGCTGTGCCGACTGAGCGCAAAAAAGAGCGTTTGCTTTCCCAAGCGCAGCTGGTATTTGGTGCAAATCGCGTGGTTGACGCGGTTACCGTCGTAGAAGGTGCACCGCTGTCGAATTGGAAAGGTAAAACTCTCGATTTAATGGCGAAATTGGCAACTCTGGGGCCATTTCAGCTGGCCCTAAAAGATAATCAAATCAATTTCAGCGGCGAAGTTCCAGATGCCGGTATTAAAAGCGCTTGGATCGATTGGTTGGCGAATTTCTTTGTTGATCAACCGCTAGCGGTTAGCGCCGACAATTTGATCGTCAATGCCGATTTGCCGTCGGTGAATTCCTTTGACGTCAGCACGCTGTTTAATTTAGCGATCAACTTTGAGTCCGGCAGCGCCGAAATTCCAGCGGAAGCCGTGGTTATATTGGATCAGGCCGCGACAGTATTAAGAGAAGACGGGCGCAACTTGCGCATCGTCGGACACACCGATGCAACTGGCGATGCCGACGCTAATCGCGCCCTGTCAGACGCTAGAGCGCAGGCAATTCGTGATTTTTTAATCGCCAAAGGTGTGGTTCCAAGCAGCTTAAATTCCTACGGCATGGGTCAAGACCAGCCGATCGCGGATAACGATACCGAAGCCGGTCGCGCTGCGAACCGGCGAATTGAGTTTGCCCAGTAGTTCGGCCCCAGTACCTTTGCCCAATAAATAATTCGTGTCCATTAATGCATCCGCTCAGCCTGTGCTGCAAACGCACGGGCTGAGCTGTTTACGGGACGAGCAGCCGCTGTTCGAGCCGGTCGCTTTCACGCTCGTTCCAGGCCAGCTTTTGCTGATCGAAGGTGAAAATGGCGTCGGCAAAACCACGCTGTTGCGTGCGTTATTGGGGCTTGCGCCGCTCAACGTCGATTCCTTGGCATTCGATGGTTTGCCTTGGCCGGGCTGTTTGAGCCAGATACGCCGCCGGGCGCGCTGGCTGGGCCATGCGCCCGCCTTGAAGCCAGAACTGACGGTTGCAGAGAATTGGCGCTTTTGGGCGGCGTTGGAAGAATTTCCGCTGGCTAATGCTGATGTTTTAGTCTTTGGAGAACGGCTAAAGCTACAAGGCTTCGAAGATGCGCGTGTGGGTACGCTTTCTGCGGGGCAAAAAAAGCGCGCGCAATTGGCGCGATTGCTGTTTGGCGCGGCAAAACTTTGGCTGCTCGACGAACCTTTCGCGAATTTGGACCGCGCCGGCATTGCGCTAATTGAGGCGCTGGTGGAGACGTTTTTGCAAGCGGGTGGCGCGATTATTGCGACTAGTCATGGCGTGTTGAGCTTTGCGCGGCCACATTCGACGTTGGTGCTACACCCCGCACTGCAAGGCGCGTACGACTTTGAATAGCGCCTTTATCGCCAGCTTTCGTCGCGAACTGATGCTGCGTATTCGTCAACCGGCGGCGGCGCTGTATCCGGCGGCATTCGCGGTGTTGGTTGCGCTTTTGATTGGCTTTGCGGTCGGTGCGAACAGCAGTGCGCTGAGCCTAATTGCGCCGGCGGCGCTGTTTATTGCGATGCTGCTGGCGGTATTTTTAGCGCTTGAGCAAATGTTTGCGGGTGATGTGAGCGACGGTACTTTAGACGCGCTGGTCTGTGCCGATCACGCAATGTTGGGCGTTTTGTACGGCAAAGCGCTGGGTTTTTGGCTCAGTAGCTGTGCCACGTTATTGCTCGCACTGCCGGTGCTGATGGTGTTACTCAAGCTTCCAGCGGATTTAGCGCCGTTGATTTGTTTGAGTTTAACGCTGGCAAGTTTGAGCCTCAGTTTTCTAGGTTTAGCCGGTGCCGCGCTAACCGCGCGCTTGAACGCGCAAGAAGGTGCGGGCGCAGGTGGTGCGATGCTGTTGCTGCTGCTGATTTTGCCGCAGGCGGTGCCGGTGCTGATTTTTGCACTGGGCGCGGTGCAGGCGGCGGTAGTGGGTGAATCGCCCAAATCAGCGCTGTATTTTTTAGCGAGCTTGAGCATCATTTACGTCACGTTGGCGCCATTTGCGGCGCGGCTGGCTTTACGGGCCAGCTAAACGGCATACTTGAACATCACAACGCAAGCCCAGTAAGAACTTATGGCGGATTCCCTCGCGAGCTACATTAAATCTGCGTTTACCTGGCGCTGGAACCTACTCGGTTTAGCCGGTGGCGCAGCGTTTGCGTTGCTATCGCCGATCCCTGCGGCTGCGTTTGCGATCTTAGGTGCCGCCGAGCTGGTTTATTTGACCACGTTGATTTCGTTTCCAAAATTTCGGCGTGCAATCGATGCGCAGGGCAGCAGTTCCAGCGCGTTTGGCCCGGAGCCCGACGCACAGATTTCCTTGACTGAAGTGCTCAACCAACTTGCGCCCGGGCCAAGGAAGCGGTTTTTAGAGCTACGCCAGCGCTGTCTGACATTGCAGGCGATTGCGACCAAAATTGGCGGCAACGCTGCAGGTCAATCCCTAGGCCGGGGCGATGAATTGCGCGGCAATGGCTTGGATAAATTGCTGTGGGTGCATTTACGCTTGTTATTAGCGCAGCAAGGGCTTTGGCGGTTTCTGGAGGAAACTGATGTCGCGAAACTGGATAAGCAGTTAGTCGAGCTTAAAAAGCGTCAAGAAGGCGCGCAAGCCGACGAGCGTATGCTGAAGTCTTTGATCGACGCGATGGCGACGCTGACGATGCGCATCGATAACTACCGCGCCGCCGAGCGCAATAGCGAATTTGTCGGCCTGGAATTAGACCGGATCGAAAACAAAATTCTGGCGCTCTCGGAAATGTCGGTCAACAATCAAAGCCCAGATTTTTTAACCGCCCAAGTGGACGCGGTTGCCGATTCGATGACGCAAACGGAGTCTGCCATGCGTGAGCTAGACGCATTGACTGGTTTGGGCCGGGAACTGACGCGTGAACCGCCCAAAATTCTGGCGGGTTTGGTGCAATAGCTTGCGGCTAAACCGCGCGCACCTGAAAACACACGCGCTCACTGGCGTCGATTAGCCCAAACCGCTGCAGCCATTCACGCTCAGCCGATGCATCATCGCGAAACCAACGTGCCGCCGAGCCCAGCCTAAAACTGTAGCCCCACGCGTCCATATCGTTCAGGCCGCGCGCACGACCAAAACTGGGGATGTAATCGCTCAGCAAAATTTGCAAATAGCAGGTGGCGTTTTCCTCGTCTTGAGTATCTGCGGCGTCCGTGTGCAGCACCGCACGCCGCTGCGCCGTGCAGGTAATCCAGTGGCAAGCTTCGTGCAAAATCGAATGTAGGGGAGTGTCGCTACGCGCGAACAGAGCCGCGCCAATCAGGCCGGCTTCGTCGTCGCCCCAAAAGCTGCCGGGAATAGTTTGCCCAGTTGCTACTGGCTTAAGGCTCAAGCCGAAGCGCTGTAATAACGCTGTTACCTGCTGCGCATCCACATCACGTAGACGCAGGACGGCCGGATCACTGTCTAAGGAATTTACTTCCTGCATCGCGCGGCGGAGTTGAGTAAAGGTGACGGATAGTATGATTCGGGCGACTACGTTTGAAGACCTTTAGGAAGTTTAATGCAGATGTTAAATATTGCCCGAGTCACTATTGCGCTGATTTTGACGTTGCTCGCGCTGCCGTATGTCGGGGCGCAAAGCCTGAGCGGCCCGGAAAGCGTGCGATACGATGCCGCGAACGCGCGTTTTTTAGTTAGCAATCGCGGCGCGGGTGAGATTTTAGCGCGCTCGCTTTCGGGGGTATTGACGACGTTTACTACTGATCCAGTCAACCCGGCCGGCATCGAAATTGTCGGCAGCTTAATTTACGTCGCCGACGGTGCGCGTGTGCGCAGCTATCGCCTAGATAACGCGCAACCGGTTGCCAACTATCTCATTGCGAACAGCTCATTTCTCAACGGTATTACCAGCGATGGCGTAAATCGCCTGTGGGTAAGTGACTTTTCTGGATCTGCGGTGTATGAGCTCGACATAACGACTCCAGCTGCGCTGTCGCACCGGCTTTTTATTGGCGGACTGACATTTTCCCCGAATGGCTTGCGTTTCGATGCAGCGAACCAACGGCTGCTGATTGTCAGTTGGGGTGCTGGGCGAATTTTTAAGGCAAATTTAGACGGCACTGGTCTAACCCAGCTGCTTGCGGTGGGCAGCACCAATATTGATGGTGTGGTAATCGATTGCGATGGTGCGGTTTACGTATCGAGCTGGGGCGCGCAGGCGATCAAACGTTTCGAGCCACCGTTGAGCGCGGCATCTGTTGGCACCGATGTCGTCACCGGGCTGAGCAACCCGGCCGACATTGGCTATGCGCCAGATTTGGGGCAAATTGCTAGCCCGAACGCAGGTTCATCTACAGTCAGCATCCACGACACCCGCTGTTTAGGCGTGATGTTCCGCGATCGTTTAGAAGATCGCTAAATTATTTGTTGAAGACTATGAGCTTAATTATCGCAATTCCCGCGCGTTTAGCGTCCACGCGCTTAACCAATAAGCCGCTGTTGCTGTTGGCCGGCAAGCCCATCGTGGCGCACGTGATTGAACGCGCGCAACTGTTTGCGGCTTCGCCTGAAGGACTAAAACGTAACGCTAGCGTGGTGCTGGCAACTGAAAGTGACGAGATTGCCGAAATTGGCCGACAGCTCGGCGTGCTGGTCTGCATGACGCGTGCGGACCATCCAACCGGCACGGATCGCCTTGCCGAATGCGCGCAGCAGCTGGGCTGGCTAGACGATACGATTGTGGTCAATTTGCAGGGCGATGAGCCCTTGATGCCGAGCGAATGTTTGCAAAGCGTGATTAGTCTGTTGGAGGCGAATCGACGCGCGTCGATTGCGACTTTGTCTACACCGATTACCTCGATGGCGGAGTTGTTCGACGCCAACTGCGTTAAGGTCGTGTTGCGCGATGATGCGCGCGCTCTTTATTTTAGTCGTGCGCCGATTCCGTATGCGCGTGACGCTTTTGGCAAGGCATCGGGCTTGGGCGACAGCGTTTTAGCCACGCGGCAACTGCCGGAGCAGCTGCCGTTCGCTCGACATTTGGGTTTATATGCGTATCGGGCCGGCGCGCTCAAGCAATTAGCGCTTGCGCCGCAGAGTGCGCTGGAGCGGGCGGAATCGCTTGAGCAGCTGCGTGCGCTCAGTTTGGGCTTAGAGATCGTCGTTGCTACCGCACCGGTCGCCATTCCACCGGGTATTGATACCGCCGCGGATTTGCAGCGCGTCGAGGCGCGGTTGCAATTAGCGCAATCAAATACAACGAGTACTGGCGCGCTAACAACGAGCATTGTGAGTGATGCGGGGCCAAACACGCGTTTGGTGGCGCGCAAAATCTTGTTTGTCTGTATGGGTAATATTTGCCGCTCGCCGTTGAGCTTGGTGCAAGCACAAAAACGCGCGCAGGAAACTGGTTTTGACAGCTTAGAGTTTTCTTCACGTGCCACCTATCCAGGTACCGCGCGCCAGCCTGCGGATCTGCGCACTCAAGCCATCGCGCGCGCGGCCGGTTTGAATTTAAAAGACCACCGCGCGCAAACACTGAAAGCGCAAGACTTCTACGATTATGATCTGCTGATCGCGCATGACGAGCGCAATGTTGCAGACATGCTGGCGCTCTGTCCGCCTGGCTTTGAAGATAAAATTAAGCTGCTGTTGGATTTCGCGCCTGAAACTGAGCGGCGGGACGTGCCAGACCCGTATCAAGGGGATCACGAAGATTTTATTTTGGCCTGGCAGCTGATCAAAACCGGCGTTGAAGGCTTGATTGCCGCGCTACGGGCTTGACATTTCCGCGTAAACGCATAGATCTGTCGCGCTAATTTACAAAGCTATTTATCTTAGCGAGAATGCGATGAAGGCTTTTGCGAACAAGCGACTTTATTTACGTTGGGGGATGCAAAACTCTAAATCAGGGGCGCACAATTCCGCACCCTTTTTAAATTAGGCTCATCATGGGCAGTGTCGTTGGGAATTCTGCTGTGCATCGTCAAATATCTTCGATTTTGGCGAGTAACCCAGTCGTTTTATTTATGAAAGGCACGCCCGAGCAACCTAGGTGCGGCTTTTCTGCAAAATCAGTCGACGTTTTGAACAATTTGGTTCCCGGATTTGTCGGCGTCGATGTATTGAACGACGACGATATTCGCCAGGGTATCAAGACCTACGGAAACTGGCCTACGATTCCGCAGCTTTATGTCAAAGGCGAGCTAGTCGGCGGCAGCGACATCATCATGCAGCTTTACAACACCGGCGAGCTGCATCAATTGCTTGGTGTTGCGGCACCTGATCGCAGTGCGCCAGAGATTTTCATCAGTGCGCAAGCGGCAACGGCGATCCGCGCAGGTATGGCGGACGAGCCTGCGCTTGGGCTGCATTTGCGTATTGATGGGCGTTGGCAGGCAAGTTTTCAGCTCGCGCCCGTTGAAGGCCATGAGATCAAAGCAGTGGCGGACGATCTAATGGTCTATATGGACGTGCAAACAGCTCAGCGTGCCAAGGGTTTGCGCATCGATTGGACAGAAACCCTACAGGGCGCGGGCTTGAGTATTACTAACCCAAATGCGCCATCGCAGGTAAAGCCGATGACAGTCAGCGTTTTAGCTGCGGCCCTCAAAAGCGCGCATCCGCCTTTGGTAATCGACGTGCGGCCGGAACACGACCGGCTTCGAGCACCGTTTCCGCTGCCCTCCAAAGCCCTGGAAGGCAACTCCTTAAGTGCCTTGGAAGCGCTGCCTAAATCCCAACCATTAGCTTTTTTATGCCACTTTGGCAATTCTTCAAAGCAAGCGGCGGAACACTTTAGAGGCCTAGGTTTTACAGAAATTTTCAATGTGGAAGGCGGGATTGACGCTTATGCGCGTGAAATTGACACCTCGGTTGTGCGTTACTAGCATCTAAGATTCAGGAGAGCGCTCGTGTCTATTCGCAGATTACTTTTTATAGCAGCTAGCATCGCCTTGATGGCGGCATGCAGCGAAGAGGTTTCGCCGTTGGAGCAGATTTGCAAAGACGAAATCGCGCGCAAAGTCGCGAATAGCGACATGATCATTGACAGCTCTGAAATTTCTAGCATCAGCAAAGATGCGGATGGCAACGTGATGGTTAAGGGTAAGGCGGAACTCACTGAAGGGGTTGCGAAAAAGTCAATTCCCTTCACGTGCGTCATGCAGGGCGAGGGTAAAGACGCGAGCGTTATTCGCGCCGATTTAATTTATAACTAGACCGTCCACACGACTCATGCGATTAGGAATTCGCGCGCTCAATGGTGCCTACTGCATCGTGCGCATGCAGGCTTTCCAAATGCTTTGCGCTTGCGCGATAGCCACCCACAAACGGCAAAGTTTCTAAACAGCCACGAACGCGGCGTAAAGCGTCTTCAACAAACATTAAATTTGCGCCGTTGCGTGCGGCAAATGCTTGTTCATCGACGCGCTTGACGGCGGTTTGTACGGGCGTTTGCAGGCTGTGTTCGAGTGCGTCAATCAACGCTTGCCACGGAAATAGCTCGCTGCTGGCCAACATCGTTAATTCTACGTCCAGCGTCGAGCGCTGCGCGTGCGGGGTTGCCGCACTGCCGCCTAAAACGTCGCCTAGCCAGTGCACAACCTGTGATTTACTCATTTCAGTTGCCGCAAAATCAGCATCGAAGCGCTGCTGCAATTTTTGCCGTGCCAACGCTGCCGAACAGGGGCAGGTGGACGAATAGGTAATTTG
>JBBQBR010000030.1:0-10645 GCA_038317875.1 Lysobacterales bacterium | reverse complement strand
TTATTTCGCGCCGTCACTATCCAGCTTGATTCGGTTTACGCCGCCAACGAAATGTGCAGTCATCAATGAGCTCTACTTTTTCCAATAGTTCCGCTGTTCCCAAAAATTCCGCTTTTTATAGCCCGCACCCGTGAAAGAATTAACGCGAAAAATCTGCATGTTGGGCGATTTCGGCGTGGGCAAAACCAGCCTAGTTGCGCGTTTTGTGCACTCTGCGTTTAGCGAAAAATATGTCACCACAGTCGGCGTTAAAATTGATACCAAACAACTTGAACCCACTGAGCCCGACGCGCCGCGCGTAAAATTAGTGCTTTGGGACATCGCGGGCAAAAGCGCGCTAGACAGCGTCAAGCTGAGCTATTTGCAGGGCACTAGCGGCGTGGTTTTAGTCGCCGACGGGACGCGCGAAGCGACTTTACGCTCGGCGCTCTATCTTTTGATGCAGGCGCGTCAAGAAACCAATCCTGATTTGCCTGCGGTTTTATTGGTAAACAAATTTGACCGATTGGATGACTGGGAAGTCACGGCGGCGATGCTGGTAGAATTGCGGAAATCAATGCCGGTATTTGAGGCCAGCGCGATGACCGGAGAAGGTGTAGAAGTAGGTTTTAAGGCGTTAACGCAAGCGTTGATTGCAGGCGCGCGATGAGTGCTGAGTTAGACTCGAACGCGTTGCCAAGCGGAAGTAAATCCAACCTTCCGCGCGCCATACAAGACTATTTAAGCCGGGCCGCAATCGCGCCGGTCGATTCTTTATTGCTTAGCGTCGATAACAACTGGCAATGGCTCGGCTACGTCGGGGACTTGGCGCGCTTTAGCCTTGCGGACACCCCACCTGAGGAAATAGCGGCGCTGTTTAAAGCGCTGTGCATAGGCTTGCCGCGCGTGCGTGGTGCTGCGCTTAAGCATATAGGCTTGCCAAACGGCCGCTTTGTTGACTTGCATCTATTTAGCTCCAAAACCGGTGTGCATGTTTTATTGCTAGATGCGCGCGAAGAAGTCGAAAAGACGCGCGTTTGGCAGCAAAGCGCGCAAGAAACCGAATTGAAGTCTTATGAAAAAACGCGTGAACTACGCAAGCAGCGCAACTCCCTTAGCGAGGTGCGCAAGGAGCGTGACGTCTTGGCCTGGGCCTTGGCCTTAGCGCAGGCGCGGTCCGGCCAACTGCGGCATGAATTATTTGCCACGGGTGCGGCGATTGAAGCGTTGGCAGAGGCGCTAGAGCGAACCGAACGAAACGCGCCATTACATCGCAGTGCAGCTATTTGCAATTTGGAAGCCGTGGCACACGCGCTCGAAAAGCTCAGCGTCGCGCAAATTAGCTTGACGCGTAATCGTAATGATGCGCGCCCAATCGCTGCGAACGCGGCGGCTTGCGCCAGTGCGCTATTGCCGCTATTGATGTTTGCGCACCGGCGCGCAAGTTTGAGCACGCCGCAACTGAGCGCCACGCTGAAGCTTGAGAACGACACTTTGCGCTTGAGCGCTTATTGCGGAAACAGTGACTTGACCGCGCGTGAATCAGGCTTGGTTTGGGAGCGAAAGCTGCCCGCCAGCAGCTATCGCGCGGAAGAAATCGACGCAGGGATTGCACCTAGCTGGCTACCAAGTGATCTAGCGCTCGTGCTCTGTGCGCAGCGTCAAACGTCAATGGGCGCACGCTTGACGCGCCAATTCGACTTGGCCCTTGGGCTGACTTTAGTGCTGAGCGTGCCATTGCCGAAAGGCGCGGATGCCAATACGGTTGAATTTAATACGGCTACTGCACCGCGCACCCGCGTCGCACTTGCTGTCGGCGCGCGCTGTTGGCTGCTCAGTCTAGATCAGGCGCTGGCACAAATTGTTGGGACAGCTGTTGAATCGCGCGGGCTTTTGCTTGAGCAACCGATTTATGTGGATGGGTTATTAGCGCAGTTGATGTTGAGCCCGCCCCAAGTACTTTTAATTGATCCGAATTTGCCGGGAGCCGCCAAATTTGCTTTTAGCGCGCGAAGCGCCGGTTTTAGCGGCTTGATTATTGCGCTGCGCCCTGTCGTCGGTGGTGCCGCCGTGAAAGCAGCTTTTGACGCCACCTGTGAATCGCTGTCCGCAAGTGCGATTACAGCGGCCTTATTTGCCTAGTTTGATTGCCTAGTTCAAATATTCATCGTATTCAACCCGGCCGCTGACGCAGGCCGATTTCAATCCGCCAAAGCTCATAGCCCATGCACTTCCAGAGTTTCGCGCTTTCCGAGTCGCTGCGCTGGCCGGTACAAAAAAGCGCTTTGATTCTGGCGTGCTGATAAAACCTAGGCCAATCCGCATCAGCGGAAAAAAGCAGCGCCGCCGTTTGCGCGCGCGCTGGCCCTGCGATTGCGGCGTCAAAAAACGGCTGTAAACTGCTCGATTTAAGGCGGGTGCGAATCGCTTCTGGCATTTTTCCGCGCATTGCTTCGCGCATGATCCATTTGCTAACTCCTTGGCGCTGGCTGAAATGCACAGGCAAGGACTGCATGAAGCGCAACAGCGCAGGTGAGCGCAAGGGCGTGCTCAGATCGATGCCGAACCGCTCGGCAAACTCAGCTTCACCGCTGGCGCCAAATTGCGCGTCCGCGCCTAAATTAAGCGTCAGCGAATGCGCGCGTATGCCCTGAACCGCAGGGCAAGTTCCCGATAATTGTGTTTGCTCGCGCGCGAAGGGTGTTAGCTCGTCAATGTGGCTGTACCGATTTACGTTCAAACCGAGGGCGCGGCGTAGCATGCGGCGCACCGCCGCATCTTGCCAAAGCCTGGGATCACGCCGTAAACGCCAGAGGTATTCGCGCAAAATGGGGCTGAAATCCCGCCGCACCAGCGCATCGCTCAACCACTCACTCGCATCGCTAAATAAGTGATCGCCAAACGCGCCATTGAAAACCGTATTTACCTTCGCCTGTGCGGCGTTGGCATAAAGCTGCGACTTTAGTTCGCGATAGATATTTGAGTGCGGCGTGCTGCGGCTGACCGGCCGCAGCGCTGGCTGACATAATACGGTAAGCGCATCAGCGCCAAAGCGCCGATGCTCAATATTTCGCGACGTGGCGTGTAAGTTTGAAAACTCTGTTTCATCACAAATTTCGAGCTGTTCAAACTGCCAGCTCAGGGCACAAATATCCTGCGCGGGCCGCTGGTCGTCACTCAATGCAAATAGCGTGTTGGAATCTAGGCCGCCACTGAGGCTAATTCCTAAGCGGCTACTCGATGGCGAGTGCGCGCGGATCGAATCTGCAAGCAGCTCGCGAAATTGCTGTGTGGCGTCCGTATCCGATATTTTCCGGATGGGCTCAGGCACATCAAAATCCTGGCTTGCGACGCTGAACTTTGCACCATGGAGCGTAATTTGCGCGCCTGCAGCTAGGGTTTGGATGTCCGAATACATCGTTTGCGCGGCTGGTGCTGGTGCGAACGCGAAATAATTGGCGACTGCATGGCTGCATTGCGGAGTATTTAGTCCGACGAGTACGTCAACTTCGCTGGCAAAGCGTAAACATGCAGGTTCTTTAGCGTTGGCAGGCCGCATCTGATAATGCAGCGCGCGCGCACCCAGCGGATCGCGCGCTAAAAATGCTTTACGCTGGGCAAAATCGACTACGACCAGGACAAAATTACCTTGCAGGTGTTGAGCAATATTCGCACCGAAGCGCCGCCAAGCATTGACTAGTAATGCCAACAGCCTTGTTTCGGCGGGCAGCTTGTACTCAGCAATAAGCGCCGCGTGATTGTGCAGTGCGCCGTCAAAGGCAATCCATAAATCGCGGTCTACCCAAGGCTGGCCGTCAACAGCACGATCCGTTGGTGTTCCCGCATTTGCCCACGCCAGCGCTGCACCGGGCGCACGGCGCAGCGTTAGCCCAGCGCGCCCACGGTGCTTGAGCTTTGCGGCGCTGATTGCAAACGCGCTCGGCTCCACCGCAGTATTCCAATCAGTATAAATTTCCCCGAACAGTGCGCCCAAGCGTCGAATTGCCTTTGTTGATTGAGCGTTCTAGCTTAACGGTTGTGCTTCGCGCGATGTTCAAGTTACGTCTGAAAAAACTGCTCCAGTAAGCGCCGAACTGGGCTTGGCAGGCCAAACTGGTGCATCGTTTGCTGATTTACCCAAACGAATCCGGGTTCGCTTAAGCCTTCAGTTGAGTGGGCATGCGCACTTATCGGTGTTGCGATTAGGGTGAAATGGGTGAAAACATGCTTTATTTCTGGCATTTGCGCGTGCAAAACCAGATTTTCCAGCGGTAAGCATAGGTTGAAAAAATCCGCTGCCTCATTCGCCTCTGGCAGGCAATACAGGCCGCCCCAGATGCCAAGCTCGGGACGACGCTTTAATAACACGCGGCTCTGCTTGTCCTCGGTAAAAGCTTCGTCACCGACTTGCGTGCCCCGCACCAATAGCCAGCTGGCAAACCGCGTTGGTCGCACTTTTTTCGGGCGTTTTACCGGCAGCGATGCGGTCAATTCCAGTGCGAATGCCTGACAGTCATTCGCAACCGGGCACGCAGCACATTTTGGCGCACGCGCGGTACAGATCGTGGCACCTAAATCCATCAGGGCCTGGGTGTAATCGGCAAATCGTGCGTCTGGCAAACGTAATTCAGCTTCACGCCATAGCGCTTGCGTGACGTGCGGTAAACCCGGCCATTCACGCGCCGCAGTCACTCGGGCCAGTACGCGCTTGACATTGCCGTCTAAAATCGCCGCTTTCTGCTCGAATGCCTGCGCCAAGATTGCCGCCGCCGTCGAGCGACCGATTCCCGGCAGCGCTAGTAGTTGCACGTGATCGGCCGGTAACGTGCCAGCGTGGTCGCGTACACACAGCTTGGCACAAGCATGCAAATTGCGCGCGCGGCGGTAATAGCCTAAGCCCGCCCACAGACTTAGCACCGCATCAAGCGTGGCTGCAGCCAAGACTGGCAACGTCGGAAAGCGCGCGATAAAGCGTGTGAAGTAAGTTTTTACAGTGGCGACTTGCGTTTGTTGCAGCATTACCTCTGACAGCCAAACAAAGTATGGCGAACGCGGATGCTGCCAAGGCAAATCATGGCGGCCATGCAACTCAAACCACGTCAACAAGCGCGCAGAAAATGCGCCCAAATCTGTTGTGCCAGGCAGATGCGCCGTCGTTAATAGCACTCGAAGCTCGCTTTAACACGCAGTAGAAAGCACACTCAACAATTCCAAATTAAGGTTAAAAACGATGATTAAATTTCACTATTGGCCGACGCCAAACGGCCATAAAGTAACGCTTTTTTTAGAAGAAGCTGGCGTTCCGTACGAAATCATTCAGTGCGATATTGGTGCAGGCGCACAATTTAAGCCGGAGTTCCTGGCGATTTCACCTAATAATCGTATGCCTGCGATTGTGGATGACGCGCCAACGGACGCAGGTGCGGCGATTTCCATATTCGAATCAGGTGCGATTTTGCTGTATCTGGCGGATAAGACTGGCAAGTTTATCCCAGCCGATATTCGTGGGCGAAACGTTGTGCTGCAGTGGTTATTTTGGCAAATGGCGGGGTTCGGGCCGATGCTTGGGCAAAACCACCATTTCTCGTCCTACGCGCCAGAAAAAATCCCCTACGCAATTGAGCGCTATCAAAACGAAACACGACGCTTATACGGCGTGCTCGACAAACAGCTGCGTGGGCGCGAATTCATTGCCGGTTCTGACTACAGCATTGCCGATATGGCGTGTTATCCCTGGACGCTTTATAGCGAACGCCAAGCGATCTTGCTGGACGATTTTCCTGAAATAAAACGCTGGCAAGCTGTGATTATGGCGCGTCCGGCAACTGTCCGTGCCTACGCTGTGGGCGATTTTCGCGCGCCAAACCAGCCGATCAGCGAGGCTGCACGGAAAATACTTTTTGGCAGGGGAAGCGCTAAGGGCGGTAACGTTTAGTGCGCATAAAACCGAACAAAGGAATCGGCGATCATTCATTATTCGTTGACATTGTTTGCAATCGGCGTCATTCTTGCACGGCGCCCGCCATGAATTCTGTATTCGTTGGCTGCAGTGAAACATCAACATCCAAGGGAGATCTCAATAATGATAAAGAATTTCGGTTTTACCAATGCCAGCCTAAGCGCTCGCGTTGCTGCAGTTGTCGGCGGAACAGCGCTATCTTTGGTTTCGACGATGTCGACAGCGGCCATTGTCGACAGCGGTGTAGTCAACCTCGCAGTTCCGGCTACAGTTGATGGTATCTATTTGAACGTCGTCACCAACGCGACGGGAACAAGTGCTGCAACAAGGCCACCGGGTTGGGATTTCAACCCCTACGTGACGGGTGGCAATTTAACGTTCTTTTCCTCTGCTGCTGCCGCAAATAACAATCAAGTTGTTGGCGCTGCGGCACCAGCAGGCGCAACATTGCTTGCGGCAGGTGCCGTTATCGGACCAGCAAGTGCTTATGCTGCGGCAGGTGTCGTAACAGCTCCCGCATTTCGTGTCGCGAGCACTACGTCCTTTGTTGGTTTTCGTTTTACCAATGAAGTCACGGCTGCCTTAAATTACGGTTACGCGCAACTGACAACTACCGCTACAACCGGTTCGCCAGCTGTAATCACCCGCTATGTTTACGAAAATACCGGCCTAGAGATCACCATTCCCGGTGGCGGCGGTGCTAACACTGCACCAACTTTGGCCTACACGCCAACTACAGCGGCAGGCGTAACGTTTCCTGCGGGTGCCGCTGGCGCGGCGACGTCAAGTATCGCAATCGCTGGAACCGGTGCTGCGGGTACCGGTAACACGGTTGTTTCCGGTTGCGCAATTACTGGCGCTGGGGCAGCAGCCTTCGGTGCAGTTACAACGACACCAGCGAACGGCACGTTCAACACCGCGACCACCTCGGGAACGATCAATCTAGGCTGTACACGTGCAGCTGCTGCTGCCACGGCTTCGCTGGCTTGTACAGAAACTCCAACACCCGGCACGCCGTCTACACGAACATGGGCGTTAACGTGCCCAGCAGCGACCGTCGCTGCGGTTGTAACACCAACCACTGTGTCGGGTACACCAAGTCCATTGCCTAGCTACAATCTGCCAACCGGTTCGTCTAGCCGTGGTTTCGTATTCACCGCTGCGGGTGCAGGAACAACTTTGACCTGCACAATCGCTAGTGCGAAGAACTTTGTAGTATCACCAGCCTCGTTGCCATTGGTTGTAGGCGCACCAGGAACCGTAACCGTAACCTATACCGGTTCAACACCTGGCACATTCAACGGCACATTGAATTGCTTCACCACCGGCAATGCGCAGACCTTCACCTATCCTCTGAGCGTTGTTGTTGGCCCAGCGCCAGTCGCTGCGCCGGTGATCCCGGTTCCTACATTGTCCTTGATGGGCAGCCTGATGTTACTGGCTGGTTTCTTGGGCTTAGGCGTGTTTATGGCAAATCGCCGCGCGTAAGTTGTGCCGGTGTAGTTTAAAGTTAAGGTTCTGAATTCGGAAAAAGGCGCTTAGGCGCCTTTTTTTTTGCTGCGATTACGTGAGATTTTTGATAACTTCAGTCAGAATAGCGCGTTTGGCAAGCTGTTCTTTCAGGGTAGCTCAGGCAAACTTCGCGGCCTCGAAAGCTAGAGCTGAAACTGCCATGCAATACGTTTACACGATGAATGGGGTGAGTAAAATCATCCCGCCAAAGCGCGAAATTATTAAAGATATAAGTTTGAGCTTTTTTCCGGGTGCCAAAATTGGCTTGCTGGGGGTAAACGGCTCCGGAAAATCAACCGTTTTGCGGATCATGGCGGGTGTTGATACCGAATTTCAGGGCGAGGCGCGCGCGCAAGCGGGGATTCGCATTGGCTATTTGCCACAAGAGCCGATTTTAAACGACGCCCACACCGTGCGCGAAGAAGTGATGCAGGCATTGGGCAGTGTAACCAACGCGCAAACCCGCTTAGACGAGGTTTACGCAGCCTACGCTGAGCCAGACGCCGATTTCGACGCCTTAGCAGCTGAGCAAGCCAGCCTTGAGGCGTTAATTGCTGCGGGCGATGGCCACAATATGGAGCGCCAGCTAGAAGTTGCCGCCGATGCGCTGCGTCTACCGGCGTGGGATCAGCCGATTAAAGTTTTGTCCGGCGGCGAAAAGCGTCGGGTTGCGCTGTGCAAATTGCTGCTTGAACGGCCCGATATGCTTCTGCTGGATGAACCAACTAACCACTTGGATGCAGAATCGGTCGCTTGGTTAGAGACGTTTTTAGCGCGTTTTCCCGGCACGGTCGTGGCAGTTACTCACGATCGCTACTTCTTGGACAATGCTGCTGAATGGATATTAGAGCTTGATCGTGGTCGTGGTATCCCATGGAAGGGCAACTACACCAGCTGGTTGGAGCAAAAGGACGATCGCCTCAAGCGTGAGGATTCCAGTGACAAAGCGCGTCAAAAAGCAATATCGGCCGAGCTAGAATGGGTGCGTAAAAACCCTAAAGGTCGGCAAACCAAGAGCAAGGCGCGTTTGGCGCGATTCGAGGAGCTTAATAGTCAAGAATTCCAGACGCGCAATGAAACCCAAGATCTTTATATCCCGCCCGGCGATCGCTTAGGTGACTCGGTGATCGAATTTAAGAACGTCAGTAAGGGCTTTGGTGATCGCTTATTGATAGACGGCCTGAGCTTTATCATTCCAGCCGGTGCCATTGTGGGTGTGTTGGGCCCAAATGGTGCGGGTAAGTCGACGTTTATGAAGATGGTGCTGGGCACTGAAAAGCCTGACTCGGGCGAGATAAAAATTGGCCATACCGTCAAGCTTGCGGCGGTTGACCAGTCGCGTCAGTCACTCAACGATGCAAATACCGTTTGGCAGGAAGTATCTGGCGGTTCTGACATCATCACCATCGGTAAGTACGAATTGCAAAGTCGCGCCTATATCGGCCGTTTTAATTTTAAAGGCGGCGACCAGCAAAAATTGGTTGGTTCCCTCTCTGGCGGTGAGCGCGGGCGTCTGCACCTTGCGAAAACACTGATGAGCGGCGGCAACGTTCTGCTTTTGGATGAGCCGTCAAATGATTTGGACGTCGAAACATTACGTGCGCTGGAAGAGGGTTTGCTGGCCTTTCCAGGCGCCGCCATTGTCGTTTCACATGATCGCTGGTTCCTAGATCGGATCGCCACGCACATTTTGGCTTTTGAAGGCAATTCGCAAGCGGTGTTTATGGTCGGTAACTACCATGAATACGAGGAAGATCGGAAGCGTCGTTTAGGTGAAGAAGCCGCCCAGCCGCATCGGATTAAATTTAAACCTCTTGCTCGCTGAGGATAGGATCAGTGGCGCCAACTTCTTTTCTATGTAGCTGATTGCTCGCAGGTCAGTTCGTCATTGCGAGCGCAGCGAAACAATCCACCTTGTATTTTAGGCATCGAAAAATGGATTGCCACGTCGCTTTGCTCCTCGCAATGACGAGGCACGATGTAGCTGAGTGCTCTCTCAGGCCCAGTTTTTTATAGCCGCGCCTGAACGCGTCCTGGGCATGCAGAAATTTTGCCACTTGAGTGCAGGTGTCAAGTTTAGGTATGCTTGAGGGCTAAATTACTCGGCCAAGATTTACGGTCGATTTTCTGATTCTATTTTGGAGGATTCACACATCGCTGCCCCACCAGAGCGCCAGACACGGCGCAACGAAGATATTCGAGTTCCAAACGTTCGTCTGATTGACGAAACCGGCGAAAATGTTGGCGTCGTTCCGCGTCTAGATGCGCAACGACGGGCGCGCGAGCTGGAGCTGGATCTGGTAGAAATTGTGCCTAACAGCGATCCGCCGGTTTGTCGCATTATGGACTTCGGCAAATATCGCTTTGAGCTACAAAAGAAAGCGCATGACGCGAAAAAGCGCCAGAAACAGACCGAAATTAAAGAAATGAAGTTTCGGCCCGGTACTGATGACGGCGATTTTTTTGTCAAAATCAAACAAATTAGAAAGTTTTTGGCAGAAGGCGACAAAGTCAAAATCAATTTGCGATTTAAAGGGCGTGAAATGGCGCACTTAGATCTCGGTGATGCGATGCTGACTCGAATTGCGGAAGAGTTAAAAGAAGATGCATTGCTTGAACAAAGAAGTAAAATTGAAGGCCGCATCATGAGCATGATGTTAGGCCCGAAAAAAGCGAAGTAGCGACAAAAAAGTCGCGCTTCGGATCGCAGGCAAACGAGTTTGGCCGATACGCTAAATAAGTTTGACGGCGGTTTAATAAACAAGCAGGACTTAAACCCTGTTTGATTCGCACCACTAAGTTCCAAAAGCGCACTTCGCGGCATCGAAGTGAACACTCGGTGGGGTTTTATAATAAAGGAGAATCCAATGCCAAAGATCAAGACGAACAGAGCGGCAGCTAAACGCTTTCGCAAAACCGGTAGCGGCAAGTTCAAATGCGGCCACGCATTTAGAAGCCATATCCTGACTAAGAAGTCGACCAAGCGTAAACGTAATCTGCGTGGGCCAAACATGGTTCGTGCGGAAGACGCAGGACGTATTGCTCGTATGTTGCCGTACGCCTAAGCGCGCGCCAGCTTAAAATTTGACTTCTATTCAGGACATTAATCTATGGCACGCGTAAAAAGGGGCGTAACCGCCCGCCGCCGTCACAAAAAAATCATTTCCCGAGCGAAGGGCTATTTTAATGCCCGCC
>JBBQBR010000029.1:0-10832 GCA_038317875.1 Lysobacterales bacterium | reverse complement strand
TGATAGGTGCCCTGCGGCGCTTGATTCAAACTGAGTGGGAAGTTCAAGCGCGCGCTGGTGCCGGGTTCAAGGTTGCCGAGCGCTAATGTCTGCGTATACAGCACCGAGCTATCTGGCCTGAGCACGGTTTCTTTCACCGAAGCGCCGGTCAAGCTGATATTGCTGCTGTCGTTTTTGACGTTCGCGCTAATCACCACTGCATCACTTGGCGCATAGCTGGCGCGGTCGGTAGCGACAGTTGAGCTGACCTGCACTTGGCCGTTGCTGCCGGCGGTAATTTTGAAAAGTGTCGAATCTTCGGCTAGCACCTCATCACCTTCACCCAAAATTTGTGCTAGCAAGCGATAGTCACCCGCACGGTTCTGTGCAGTATTGAATGGCGGATTCAGCGTGCGCTCTTCATTCGGGCCAAACACGTCAGGGCGATCAATCAGGCTGCTGACGAGGGCATTGTTGCTGTCGACAATACGCACATACAGGCGCCCGGTTTTACGCACCGCATCAATATTGCGCAGATTAACGTCAATTAAAACCGGGGTCGAAGGCGGATAAATCGGCAGATCGGTTTTCGCCCGAATCTCGATCAAGTCATCGACGTGTACGCTAGGCACCGGCACAACTTGGCGCACTGCGGCACCACCAAAGGTGTTGCGAAATTCGATAAATGCTTCGCGTGCAATCGGGCGGTTGCTTCCGCGTATTAAATTATCGAGTTCGGTATCAAATTGAATGTTAGTGCCCTGCGCGTTCAAATCGCGCATGCGCCAAATTAGCTCTTTGCTGCCATCGCTGCGACTGAGCACCTGTGACGGCGCAGGCGTTGCGCCAATGGCTTCTTGCCCGGCGAAAAGCACGAGGTGGTAGTCGACATCAATCGCGCCACAGGTGACCGGAATCTTGAACATTTTCGCGCCCAGGTCGGTCATGATTAAAATATTACTGGCAAATTTGTCGTAGACAATAAAGTCTAAATCGGTCAAGTCATCGCTGATCAAACGGCCATTGAGAATGGGGCCGATTTCACCGGTTTGCCCAAGTAGCTGAGCAATGGTGTATTCCTCGCCACTTTGCCCCACCGCTTCTAAGCTGACCGGCGTAAACAGCAGCCCTTCTGAGCAGGTGCCAGCGATATTGACGCCTTCGTATTCAAACGTAGCCTCCGTCAACATTTTGGTGACCAGCAAGTCGGTGCCGATTTGAAAAATTTCGTTGTTCAACATTTGCGCGTACAGCGTGCCGATGCCATCGATGGTCAAGCCAAACGGCGTATTCGTAGTGGGCAGAGTAACGTAGTCACTCGTCTGCCCAGCTTGAGTAATGCGCACGATTTTCTGACCAATCAGCGCATACAGGACATTGTTAGCGTCCATCGCGAGCGAGGCGACACTGCCCGTACCTTGGGCAACAATCGAGTTGGCGCCCGAGGCATCCACACGGTGCACTCTAAAGCGATAGCCTGCAGGTGAAGGGCTAGCACTGTAGCCGTAAGTGGCGACGTAGGCACGGCCGAGTTCATCAACTGGAATCTGCCCGAGGTTAGTAGGTGCCAGCGCGATGAGCTGTGGATTAGCAAACCCAGCCGTGGCGCGCGTGAGCGTGCCGCCATTGGTGAACCAAACGGCTCCAGTCGCGTCCAGCCCCATTGCGGTTGGGTATACACCGCTGAAAATTTGTTGAATTTGCGCAATATTAATGCGTGACAGCGTCGTGAAGTCGCCGCCTTCCAGCTCGGTACGGGCTAATAGCCGCGCTTTTTTTGGCGTTACGCGGCCGGGCGACACGGTCAACTCGGCGGTGGCTAATGCGCCAACGTGCAGGCCGGAATACAGTGAACCGGCGATATCGCTGTCGGTAGATTTTATTTCCAGCTCAAAATCGCCGCCGAAAGTCGGCGTCCACGGCGTGTAGGCAACCAGCGCGTTGGCGTTTCTAGGTAAGGCACCGTGCGGCTTGGTCTCACGGTACACAATGGTGCCGGGTGGGATTGGGGCGGGCGGTGCCACGATGCTAAAATTCCGTAGCTTGTTCTCGTAATACGTCAAGCCAATTAAACTATTTGCGCCATTGACCTGAATGCCACAAACATATTCGTTCGTCATTTTTAGTGTGCTTTTGCGCCCCGCCAAATCAACGAGGCTCAAACCACCGTAGAACCCAACGGCTGCGCCACCGTCACCCAGAGCTTCCAACGCACAGATGGTGCCCAAGTTCGAGGCTACCGGCTGGAAACCTAGCGGCGTTATTTTTCCGGTAGAGCCGCCGCCAAAATCCCCGGCTGCCCAAAGCTCGCCACTATCATTGACGGACATTCTTACAACCTTGCCCAAGCCTGAAGCAAAGGCTTTAAAGAATGCGCCCTCGCGCTTGTAAAGCACGCCGGATGAGGACGCTGCAATCAAATCGCCGCCCAGCGGTGCTAGCAGGCCAAGCCCAGAACTGACAATAGGAAACTGTGACGCGTAGCCAATCAAATCACCCTGATCGTTGATCTGATGGACAAATGGTGAATTCAAACCCACGCCGAAATAGGCGTCTGTGGTTTTTGCTAGCGTTTGGAGCCGACCTGATTTAACCAAGCGTGCTTGTTTGCCATCCGCATCGACTTCAAATAGCGCAGATTCGCCAGCAATCCACCATTTGCCATTCGCACGCTCAATCAAGTTACTGGCGTTGGCAAAACCTGCATAGCTTTCCGCAAGCACGCCGCCATTAAACACTAGTAAAGCTTTAGTCAGGCGGTTTTGCACCACCACCTTGCCTGCGTGGCAGGCAAACAGGCCCCAGGAATTATCGGGAATTGCCGGCGTTGATAGTTTTCTAACCAAAACACCGTCGTTGCCGATCTCGTAAAGGCCGTTGATTTGATTCAGCCAAATTTTTCCATCACACACGGCGATCGCATCAGCGCCGGCGTAATAGCCCACCCGCTCAATCGCGCTACCGCTAAGGTAGCGGTGCACATATCCGCCGCCCAAAGTGTAAAGCGTGTTGTCAAGCGCGACACTTTGGGCAATGTTGCTAGCAATTGGTATCTTGCGTTCTATGGTGCCAGTAGCACTGCTAAGTGTGAACTCGACGTCGCGTCCACGCCATGATAGCAACCGACCATCCGACAGCGCTTGAAAGCTGTCGACCGTAAATGCAAGAACCAGCGGTACGCTAGGCCCGGTTGCGGTTAGCGTGACTAGATTCGCACCCTCACGCCACATTGGCTGATCGCGCATTGCATTTAAAGTGAGCTCGTAAACATAGCTAGCCGGTGCGCTCATAATCGTGGTGGCACCAACATCAACTCGGTGTACTTTGTAGTCACTTCCGCGCACGTAGAGCAATCCAGCGCTGGTGAGTACAAGCTCATAGGCATAGGTGTTTGCAGGCATCGCTGCAATTTGGGTTTTGCTATTGTCACTCGGATCAAATCGAATAATGGTCAGCCCGCGCGAGAAGATCAACCGACCTTGTGCGTCCAGCACAAACCCGTAATTGATCGCTTCGCCAACTGCGTGGGTGAGCGTCAGCGCACCAGTAGCAGAGTCATAGCGATAAACTTTATTCGCTGAGTCGCGGACATAAATATCGCCGTTTTCCGCTACCCATTGGTCATAAATATAGGCCAGCACATTGGCGATCTTAGGCGCAGGTAGTAGCACAATATTACCGCTGGTTGCCATCGCAAAGAGTCTTGTGCTATTCAAAATCAGCACTTGCCCATTGGGCAACGCTCGCGTCTTGCCACCTGCACCTGGATGGCGTAATAGCGTTTGCAGGCTATTGCCGCTCAGGCGATTGATCGCCAAACCGGAGTTTTCGTTGCCACCGATCAGCACCTCGCCGTTACTTAACTGACTAACAGTAGTGAGAATTCGTGAGGTATTCGGCGTGGGCGCCAGCACCGTGGAAACGCCGTTGGTTAGTAGGTTTACCGCATGGTTACTGACCCAAAGCAAGCGTTGGTCACTTAGCGTCAGTGCATCAGAAAGCCCAGAAAACCCCGACGCGACGTCCTCAATCGAACCATCTGCTTTCAAGCGGCGAACTTCGCCGGTATTACTCAGCTGCAAGTTGCCGCTCGCGTCATAATGCAGGGAATTTACATTGTTAAGCAAACCACGCGTCCACAACGTTTTTGTACCGTTGGCCGCAATTTTCCATACCTCGCCCGAGCGATTGAGCAGCGCGAAAACCACGCCATTGGCATCAATACGCAAATCCAAAATCGTGTCAACAAAGCCACTGGCGAGTAGTGAAAAAGTGCCATCGGGTGCGCGCTTTCGCACCAGCGACTTACTGTCTGCGGCATTGACTTCTGAGTAGTAAATCGAGCCGTCTGACCCACACGTTAGGCTCTGCGTGCTGCGCGCATTTTGCACCAGCGGGATCGAACGCCCAGTGTTCGCGTCAATTTCAATAATCACATTGCCCGAGCGCGAGGCTGCATAAAGCTTGCCGTTAGGGCAGGAATCTAAGTCGTTGTAGTCCGAGTCCACGCCTTCGGAGAGCGTAGTCATTTGCCCATCGATACTTCGCGTCCTGATGACATTGGGCGTGTGGCTAGCAAAATACTCATTGCCCAATTTGTCCACGTAATAACTGGCAAAGGAGCCGTTCGGTGTTTGAGCCGCGACAAAAGGAACCTTTTCATACGTCAGCGCATAGGGCGCGCTAAGTGCCATTGTCATCACCCAACCGGAACTGCGCCCAATGACCAGTGCGCTTGCTTTCACACCAAGGCCAACAACCGTACCTAAATAGACCTGCTGCGGTAACGGTGTGTAGGCGGGCAAAGTAGTCAGGACGGTTTGTACACCGAGCTGCGAAATTTGTACGATCGCATTGGTGTTGTAATTGACTGTATAAAAATTACCGTCCGCGTCGCGCGTTAGAAATGCTGGCCGCGCCATAGGCGCACCTTCGGCAATAACGCTTCCAGCAACTGGCGCCTGTGGCACTGCCGGGCGCGAATCACCGCGCAGCAGCTTGATCGTTAATTCTGCATTTCCAGCCGTCAAATCGACATTGCCAACGTTGCTGAGCTGACCGGTAATATTCACCGCTTGATTCAGCCCCGCTTGCAGCAAGGGTGGATCTAACTCGATCCCGCCACCAATACGTTTAGCGCTGTTGACACGATAGCTAGCCGAGCCCTCGAGCAGCACTTGCCCCTCAGGCGTTACCCCGCGAAAGGTTACGGTGTAGCTATCGGCTATATCGGCAAGCAGGCCCCATTTGATCATGACCGGCTTGGACGCATTCGCGGGAATGGTGATAATGTTATCGCCCGGGCGGGAATTGAAAACCGTGACGATCGCCGGGGTGTCGCGAATGACGCGGTTTTGGCTATCGCGCACAATCGCATTGAAAATCAAGCCAGCATCGGTAGTGCCGTTGTTTTTGACCGTGCCGACAACCGTGGCTTCGGTGTAGGGCTGGTACTCAGGTGCGCCCATGACGACGCTTTCCAGGCTCAGATCACCAGCCGTCAATCGCGATAGCTGGACATCACCAGTAAAGTTCGCGTGGCCGCTTTGCCCTGCCGTTAGGATGCGCGTGCCGTAGCCTGGAGCGGATACTTCGGCGGTAAAGGGCACAGTTTGAATATTAGTGATGGAGTAGCGACCTTCGCCATCACTGATGGCGGTCAGATTTTGGACAGCAATTGTAATGCGCGCATTGTTGATGACCGTGCCGTTGGCGGCATCGGTGACTTTGCCACTCAAGCTAGACACGCCAGTGTTAATCGGGCTTAGGCGGATCAAGCCGGCATCATTGACGCCAAGCGCCAAGCTGCCGCTCAGGCTCGCACCTAAATATCCGGCTTTTGCCACGCTCGCGCTGAATGCACCGATAGCGACTTCGGTGAGCGCAAAGCGTCCGTCCGAGCTGGTCTGCACGCTGCGGTTGCCAAAGGTGATGGTGGCACCACTAATTGGTAAATCGCCCACCGTTGAAACTATTTTGCCAATCAAAGTCGCGGCAGTCGGCGGCGGCACGCCATCGGCATACAGCGCAGGCGAAAAAATGAGGCTTTGCCCAAGCACCAAACTACCCGTGCCGCTGGCGCTTTGAAAGCCCGTTTTGCTTGCTGTAATGGTAATTGCACCGGCACTTGCACTGACATATTCATAGCGCCCGTCGGGGCCCGTGGTTAGGGTTTGCGTGACGACACCCGTGATTGCAACGCTGACGCCCGCAATCGGGCTTTGATCGCGCACATCCGTTACTAGGCCGCGCAATACGGCGGTGTTATTGATGCGATTGAGCTGGATGTCACCCATATCTAACGATTGCCCAGCGACGATTTGAACACCGGTCAAGCGCCGCGATTCATAGCCCGCTTTTTCGGCGACTGCGGCATAGGTGCCCGGCGTAATGTCATTGATTCGCACGCCACCGCCCGAACCTGCGGTTGCGGTAAATTGTGGGCTAGGATCCAGCGTTAACTTGGCGCCGGGCAGCGGCGCTAGCGTTTGGGCGTCGCGAATCACGGCGGCAATCAAACCCAGTGTGGGCGGTGCCTGCGGCGTTAAATCGGTCAGCGCCCGCAGTGCTAGCGCAGTCAAGAATGGGTCGTTATTCCAGCTACCGTTAGCCATTTGCGCATTGCGAATCGCTGCCCGCAAACTCAGCACGGCTGGATCGCTTTGCCCGGTCAACGAAATTGCAATAACACCGGTGCAATTGAGCAAGGTTTCTAAGTAAATGCCCTGATTGGCATTAGCCAGCAGGCGTGCTTTTGCGGTATCCACAGCGGCGGCGATCGGAAACTGTTGCGCAAAAGTTTGCAGCGCCAGCAGCACGTAGGCATCGACATAGGGCAAGGCTCGATTGTTTGGCGTCAGCACAGCGGGTGCGTTGCTGGTCAAATTGCTGACCAAGAAATTAACCGCGCGTGCCACCTCGGCACCGCCTAAAATTCCGCCGGCACGAAATCCGAGCAGCGCAAAACTGGTGTCAAGTGCGTTTGACTGATAGCCAACGGCTCCGCCAAAGCCACCATCGGCATTCTGATAGCCCTTTAATTCTGTTAATGCAACGCTCTGGGCGCTGCTAATCGCGCTACCGCTGTAGTTTGATTTTCCCAAAGCGATCAATTTGCGCGCCAAATGCTCAACCGCGCGATCACTGGACTCGGTTCGTACTTTATCCAATAACGGCACAGGCAGGACATTAAAACGCGCCAGGGTTTCCAGCGTTTCCGCCCGCGTTTGTCGGGCTGTAGCCATCGCAGTTGCGGGTGCTGTGACCGAACCATCGGTTTGCACTTGCGCACGCAGCCAATCCCGGCCGCGCGCAATTTCCGGCGGCAGCGTTTGCGCGTAAAGCGCGCCGCTGACTGCCCACAACAGGTACAGCAATATGAAAAAGTTTTGGTTGACTCGTTTGCGAAGGCAAACAAACTGGGATTGGATTCGACTTCGCATTGCACAACTCACGACAAAAATAATTAACGACCTGAACGAAAACGTCAGGAAACACGACTGAAAGGTAAACCAGAAAAGGCGGAACACACAGATTCGGAGAAAAAACCTGGAGAATCGCATCACGTTCTTTAGACACGCTTTACACGCGACGTTGACAATTATAAAAGTATTACAAATATTTTTTCAATTGATACAAATTAAATCAGTCAACTTCGTTGTCCTGGCGTTTGGCAAGCGAATTGTGCAATTTAGTTAAATTACTTTTGAGTTTGCGATGATGCGCATTAAACCCTGCTGGATGGCGATTGCACTATTGTGTGCGTATCAAGAGCGCGCCTGGCCCTGCGCTGTTTTTTCTGCGCCTGTGACCTATCGCATGCCACACGCTTTGATTGACTTTGACGTCGGCCCGCAAGCGCTGGCAGCAAACAGCTTGGCGCATGCGCAATTTAACGCGGCGACAAATCAAGCAAAGTTGCTTAGTCAGGCCATTGATCAACTGTTGCTCACGCCCAACGCTGAGCATTTACTGCAGGCACAGGCAGCATGGCGAACCGCAAAACGCAGCTATCAATTGACCGAATGGACCCGATTTGCTGAGACACCGATTGATTGGGCTGCACTAGGTGCACGGCCAGCGGGGCCGGAATCGCGCATTAATGCCTGGCCAGTCAACGAAGCGGTGATAGACGCGGTGCGGGGCGCACCGAATTCGGGCTTGGTGCATCGCTTCGAGGTACCCATGACGCGCGCCAGCATCCTTGCACAGGACCAATCGGGCGATGAAGCTGATGTCACCACCGGGTGGCATGCCATTGAGTTTCTGCTTTGGGGGCAGGACTTTAACGTGGCAGGACCGGGTAAGCGTTTGGCCGCCGACTTTTCTGAGCGCGACCAAGCAAATCAACGGCGACGCGTCTATCTCAAGCTCTTGGTTGAATTATTGATTGAAGATTTAACCCTGGTTAGCTCCGAATGGGATCCGATGGTTGAGGGGAGCTATGTCAATAAACTGCAGCAGTTGCCAGCCATTGAGCAGCTCGGGCGGGTATTGCACGGCGCAACAACGCTGCTGATTACCGAAGTCTATGGGCAGCGCCTGACTGTTCCCTTGGACAGTGGTTCCCAAGAAGATGAGCATTCTTGCTTTAGCGATTTTACCTTACAAGATCTAAAAGCCGATTTGGCGGGGATACGAAGTGTATTTTTTACCGAGTTAAAGGATGCACCGAACAGTTCGTTGATCGCGTTGATGCGCTGGAAAGATCCTAGCCTTGCCGAAAGCCTGCAAAAAAAGTTTGATACGGCAACTCAAACGCTGGAAAAAATTCCCGAGCCTTTTGATCAAATGTTGTTGAGTCCACCGAATAGCCCGGCGCGCGTGCAAGCAGAGGCTGCGGCCGATGCGCTGCAAAGTTTGGGCGTTAGTATGAAAGCGGCGGCAGAAACTTTAGGGATTCAAATTGTGGTGCCAGGGGTATGAAGGCAATGCGTCCTTTAGTTGCCCTGAGCAGCGCACTTTTGTTGGTGGCAATTTCAGCACTCAGCGCGCCCACACGTGCCGCGCTAAACGGCGGCACATTTGCAGTTGTTGCAGGCGTCTGCGTTTCGATAACGCTGATGATCCTGCTCCGGCACAAGCAGCCGCTAATAGCATCGAGTGTCCTGGGTTTGGCGGTGGGAGCACTGCTCAGCATGGCAATGGCGCAACAGTGGCGCGACCGCACGCCGGAACATGCGCATAATCCGCATTTGAGGCCAACGCCCCCGGCGCTGTCAGACGCAGTTTCCGTCGATCAAGGTACACGCTTTGATGTGGTGCTGATATTTCCACAAGGCACGCCCGCGCTTGACTTAGAAATGTTTATCCAGACCACGCTCAAACGTGTGCACGTGCAGGCTTGTGTCCACAACCTGCCCTGCATCGCCCGTCTACTGCGCTTAAGTGAACTCGGCCCCGCGCGCTCGGAAGTAATCGCGTTCGATCTGATGGGAGATACCCCACAGTTCGAACGTGTTGCTCTGCTCAGCGCGGCCCAGCACCACCGGCTTAAACCCTTGCTGTTTTATTCGACGAGCACGCTCGCTGCGGTACAAATTCGCCAATGAATAACTGTCAAATAAATAGCTTGCCACTAAAAAAATAGGAAAAACACCAATGAAAACGCTTTTGCAAAAGGCTTTATGGCTGGGCGCACTGCTCGCGGTAAACCCAGCCCATGCGATCTATCAAAACGGTGGCTTCGAAGCCAACAGCTTTGCCAGTTGGGCCGTGGGTGGCGGCGAAAATTTTGGGCTGGGTGGTACTGAGCCATTCACCGGCGCCAGCGTAATGATTACCGGTACCACACCTGGGCCTGTCAGCATCGCGACTGCTGGCAGCGACGTGCGCGCGCCCATGCTGAGTCTGCCGCGCATCGGCAACTTTACCGCCAAAATCAATGATGAAGCGAGTGGCTTTAAACTCACGACCTTGGCGCAAACCGACGTGATCACCGCCGCCGACCGGGATGCTCAAGACAGTCGTTTGCATCTACGATTCACCTTCGCGCCGGTGCTAGAAAACCCTAGCCACACGCCCAACCAACAGCCCTACTTTTATGTGCGCGTGCGCAATGTAACGGACAATGTCACGCTATTTGAACAGTTCGCCTACGCCAATCAGCCAGGACTGAATTTCCAAAACGGCAATGGCGACTGGAAGTTTCTACCGTTTCAATTGATCGACGCGGTGCTACCTGAATCCGCACTCAACAAGCAAATTGAAACCTACGTTGTTGCCGCCGACTGTGCACAGGGCAATCACGGTGGCTACGTCTACGTAGATGGCTTTGGGTCGCAACCGATCACGATCTTGCCGCCGGTACAGGTAGTTCCGGCTCCGATGCTGAGCAGCTACGTATTATTCGCATTGGCCGGGCTATTGGCGCTTATTGGAGGCTGGTTTATCGGCCCTGGCGCACGGCGTACGATTGCGTAATATGCTTTGCCCTTATCGAAAAAAGCCGAAGTTCAGCGCGCTGTTAGCCAAACTCACGCTATTTATTCTATGGCTGTACGCCGCAGCGCAAACGGCAACCGCAGCCGAGCCCCGCGCTGGCTTTACCCATCAGGCGAGCAATCGCGACGCCTTCAGCCTAGCGGCGCCGGCTTTAGATGCGGCGGAGCTCCGAGTTTTTAACTTCGGCAATCGGCTGTTTAACACCAATTGGATCGTCGCACCTGCTTCTGCCATTGGCTTTGACGGACTCGGGCCACTTTTTAATCGAGTTTCTTGTTCTGCCTGCCACCTCCGAGATGGCCGCGGCCGTGCGCCCAGAGTTGGGGAGCTTGAACTGCTCTCCATGATTGTGCGCATCAGCATACCGGGCGTGGACGAACATGGCGGCCCGAAGCCAGTGCCAGGCTATG
>JBBQBR010000028.1:0-10846 GCA_038317875.1 Lysobacterales bacterium | reverse complement strand
CATATCAATTTTGGCGTTGTCGAGCAGCACGCGCACCGCCGGTGACAGCTCAAGTAGGCGAAGCAAATTGCTCACCGCCGCGCGCGAGCGCCCAACTGCATCCGCCGCTAACTGGTGGGTCAAATCAAATTCATCAATCAGGCGTTTGAGCGCTTGCGCTTCCTCTATCGGAGTCAGGTTTTCACGCTGAATATTTTCGATCAGCGACATCGCGATCGTTGCTTGATCTGGCACCACGCGAATAATTGCCGGAATTTGCCGCAGTTCGGCGATTTGCGCTGCGCGCCATCGACGTTCACCGGCGATCAGCTCGTAGCTATTGCCCTTTAGTTGACGCACGACAACGGGCTGGACTAGCCCTTGAGACTTTATCGAAGCGGCAAGCTCATTGAGTTTGTCGGCGTCGAAATGCGTTCGTGGTTGGTACTTTCCAGGTTGAATTTGCTCTAAAGGAATTTCAACGATGGTGTTGTGCGACTGCGCTTCGTGCGCGGAATTAACCAATGCATCGCCCAATAGCGCGTCAAGCCCGCGCCCTAGCCCCCGTTTTTTCATCATCACTGATCCTTGATTGTCACTGCTGGGCGCCATAGGCATTCTTTCTTGGATTGCGAGTGCTCTGACAGGCTTAGCGCTTGAGCGCATCGCGTTTAGCCTGGGCAGTTTTGGCGGTAGCCGCTTTGCTGGTTTTGTTGCGAGCGATCATTTCTTCAGCCAGCGCCAAATAAGCCTGTGCGCCACGGCTGGCTTTGTCATATTGAATGATCGGCTGACCGTGGCTGGGCGCTTCGGCTAATCGGACATTGCGTGGAATAACCGCTTCAAATACTTTGTCGCCAAAATGGCGCTCAAGCTGGCCGGACACGTCCGCGCACAAGTTATTTCGAGGATCGAACATGGTGCGCAGCAGTCCTTCCATCTGCAGCTGCCCGTTCACAGTCGCCCGCACGGCTTTGATGGTGTCTAATAATTGCGTTAGCCCATCAAGCGCATAAAACTCGCACTGGATCGGGATCAGTACCGAATCCGCAGCGCTCAAAGCGTTGAGTGTTAAAACGCCTAGGCTTGGCGGGCAGTCAATTAGTACAAAATCGTATTGCCCCGCCACCGTCTCTAACTGACGTTTAAGTCGAATTTCGCGGCCAGGTTGCGGCATTAAACGCACTTCAGCGGCGGTTAAATCGCCATTGCCGGGCAATAAATCATAGCCATGCGGCAGCGACACGAGCGCTTGTGCCAACGGTACTTCATCTAGCAACACTTCGTAACCGGTCGGCTTAGCGTTCTTTTTATCAACGCCTGAACCCATGGTTGCGTGGCCTTGGGGGTCAAAATCAATCAACAAAACGCGTTTGTTTAGTTGCGCTAATGCTGATGATAAGTTGACGCAGGTTGTGGTTTTACCCACGCCACCTTTTTGATTTGTAACCGCAATTATTCTTGTCATGGCGCGATCTTAACAGCAGATCATTTATGCATGATGTTTTGCCGAATTAAAACAGATCGACAACACCTGTTTTGCTTAGAAAAATTGCTCGACTAAAGGCACATTGGTTGTGCACGCTCGATCATTAGCAACCGTCACATTGTTGGGCTTGAATGAAAAGTTCGGCGCGTTACATTAATTTACATAGCTAACCAAATGAATTATTAACCTTTTTTCGCCTCGAAGTGCATAATGTACCGGTGCTTAATTGTCACCGTTTTGCCTTTAAATGCCGTGTTTACTAGCTGTTTTTGACAACTAGCTTTGTGTTGCATTCAGGTAGAGCGCGCATCCGCACAATCACTAATCTATGTTTCAGTTTTTAAAGGTAGTCAGAATATGCAGACCGGTACCGTTAAGTGGTTTAACGACGCGAAAGGCTTTGGGTTCATCGCTCCAGATAATGGCGGCGAAGATGTTTTTGTCCACTACTCGGCTGTTGGCGGTGCGGGTTTCCGTACGCTGCAGCAGGGCCAAAAAGTGAACTTTGACGTCACAACCGGCCCAAAAGGCCTACAAGCCGCGTCGGTTACGCCACTCAAGTAATATTGAGCCACCCAATTCGTTGGGTGTGAATCGACGGCGCTGGTCAACGGCGCAAAAAACCTCGGTTGTCCGGGGTTTTTTTTGCGCTTCATACTTGGTCGACTATCGGGATTTGCGCCTCAGCAGAACTTCACGCTGTTATGCTCAACGGCCGTCTCTACAGCCGAAATCTACATGGCCGCATTTCCGCTCTTGCTGATTCCCTTTTTGTTGATCAATGTGTTGATGTTTACCATCGATGGCGGTTTAAGCGCGCAGATTTTTAATGCGACTATGCCCTCAGGCGCAAAACTCATTTTGACGGCGGGCGATTTGTCGATTCTGGTGGGCTTAGTGTTTTTGTATTTCGAAATTCTCAAATCAACTCGCACGGGCAACAGCTCGATTCTGGATCATGTCTTATCGTTGACTTTGTTCGTCATTGCACTGTTGGAGCTTTTACTAAGCCCTGCAGCCGGCAATGCGCCATTCTTAATCCTTTCATTGATGATGTTTATTGACGTAATTGCCGGATTTACCGTGAGCATTTCCGTGGCGCGCCGCGACGTCGGTTTTACGCGTGACAATTAGTTTGCGCCCAGATTGCCCGTGTGATCGGTCGTGAACTCGTTGAGCGAAAACCTATTGCCTGAAAAATCATTAACCTCGAATTTGTCGACCATACATTTAGCCCCTGTGCAAACATATGTGCCGCTACGGATACATTCCGAATACTCCATGGTCGATTCGACGATCCGATTGGGGCAACTGATTAAACAAGCCAAAGAATTCGGTTTGCCAGCGATTGCGATTACCGATGAGTTGAATCTTTTTGCGTTAGTAAAATTTTTTAAGGCCGCTGAATCTGCAGGCATTAAGCCCATCGTTGGCGCTGACTGCTGGCTGCGCGCGGATTCGGGTGACCCTGGCGCGCAGCGCTTTCGCTTCACGTTACTTTGCCAAAATCGGGTCGGCTATCTCAATCTATGTCGCCTGCTATCGCGTGCTTGGATGGAACGCAGCAAGGCGCTGGAGCCCGCGATCTCATGGCCTTGGCTGCTGGAGGCGAATGAAGGCTTAATTGTCCTGATTGGCTATCGCTCAGACGTTGCACAGGCATTAGCCGCTGGGCAAGAAAGCCAAGCCACCGCGCGGATGCGCCGCTGGGCAGATGCATTTAACGACCGTTGCTATATCGAACTCTCGCGCTGTGGACGCACGGGTGAAAATGCGCTCGTGCAGCCATTCGCTGCGCTTTCGGTTGCATTAGGCTTGCCCTGCGTTGCTACCAACGAAGCAGTGTTTTTGCCCGCAGCGGCGGGTTCCACTAGCGACGCCGAGATGGATGAATTCACCGCGCATGAGGCGCGTGTGTGCATCCACGAAGGCTATGTCATGAGCGACCCGAGTCGTGAAAAGCGCCATACAGCTGAGCAGGAGTTACTCTCTGCAGGGGCGATGGCAGCGCGCTTTTCTGACCTTCCGGTGGCGGTGGAAAATACGCTGGAATTGGCAAAGCGCTGTAATGTCAGTTTAAGTCTGGGCAAGTATTTTTTGCCGGAATTCCCAACGCCAGCGGGCATGAGCGGCGATGACTTTCTGGCCTCTGAGGCCAACGCTGGGCTAGTTGAGCGCTTGGCTAAACTCGAAAAGCTAGGCCAGCTCAGCACCACGCGTGATGGTTATGCCGAGCGCTTGGCGCTGGAGCTCAGCGTCATTTTGCGGATGGGTTTCAGCGGCTATTTCTTGATCGTTTCCGAGTTTATTCGGTGGGCTAAAAGCAACGGCATTCCGGTGGGGCCTGGACGTGGCTCGGGCGCTGGCTCCTTGGTGGCGTATGCGCTTTCGATTACGGATTTAGATCCCATTCGCTACGATTTGCTGTTCGAGCGCTTTCTAAATCCGGAGCGCGTTTCGATGCCGGACTTTGACGTCGACTTTTGTATGGATCGACGCGATGAAGTGATCCAACACGTCAGTGATTTGTACGGCGCGGAAAAAGTTAGCCAAATTATTACCTACGGCACGATGGCGGCAAAAGCCTGCATTCGCGATGCCGGGCGGGTTTTGGGCATGAGTTATGGCCACACCGATTCGATTGCGAAATTGATTCCCGCGACTTTGGGTATCGAGCTCAAAACAGCGTTGACCGAATCGGCAGATTTGCGCGCGATGCTGGAACGCGATGAAGATGCGCGCAACTTAATGCGTTTGGCGCTCAAACTTGAGGGTTTAACGCGCAACGCTGGCAAACACGCGGGTGGTGTGGTGATTGCGCCCAGCGCGCTGACGGATTTCTCGCCGCTTTATTCAGAAGGCACTGACCCGGATTCCGTTGGTGAATTAGCCGTTACCCAGTTCGATAAATATGATGTGGAAGCGGTTGGCCTGGTCAAGTTCGATTTTTTAGGCTTGCGCACGCTAACCATTATTGATTGGGCGATTAAGGCGATCAATAAGCGCCGCGCGTTAAACGCCGAGTCGCCGCTGGATATCACCGAAGTTGTCTTAGATGACCCCGCCACTTTTGCGCTGCTGTGCTCTGGTAAAACAACAGCTGTGTTTCAACTTGAATCGCGCGGCATGAAAGAGCTTGCGCGCAAATTAAAGCCCAGTGAATTTGAGGACATCATCGCTCTAGGCGCTTTGTTCCGCCCAGGGCCCTTGCAATCGGGCATGGTGGATGAGTTTGTCGAACGTAAACACGGCCGACGCGAGGTGGTTTATGCGCATCCATCGCTAGAAGAAGTATTGAAGCCGACCTACGGCGTGATCGTTTATCAAGAACAGGTGATGCAAATCGCGCAGGTTTTAGCGGGCTACACGCTTGGCGGTGCGGATATGTTGCGCCGCGCGATGGGCGGCAAAAAAGCCGATGAAATGGCAAAGCAGCGCGCGGTATTTTCTGAAGGTGCTGGCCGCAACAATATTGCCGCCGACATTGCCACCTCGACGTTTGATTTAATGGAGAAATTCGCCGAGTACGGATTTAATAAATCGCACTCGGCGGCGTACGCGATGGTGACGTATCACACCGCGTATTTGAAAGCCTACTATCCGGCTGAATTTATGGCGGCGGTGTTGACATCAGAAGCCGATAACACCGACAAAATCGTCGATTTTCTAGCCGATGCGCGGGAATTTGGCGTGCGTATCTTGGCCCCCGACGTGCAAACTTCGCAAATCGAGTTCGCCGCGCAAGAAGGGCCGATGACGATTCGCTACGGCCTGTGCGCGGTCAAAGGCGTGGGCGCTGCCGTTTGCGCCGAAATTGTGAAACAGCGTCAATCGTCAAGCTACACTGATTTGGCTGACTTTGTGCAACGAGTCAGTGCCGTCAAGCCGAACCGCCGCGTACTGGAAGCGCTGATTGATTCCGGCGCGCTGGATTCCTTGGCCGCACACCGCGCACTGCTGCACGCGAATTTGAACGATGCGCTTAAAGCAGCGGAAAAAATCGCGCGCGATTCCGAAGCGGGTCAGTTTGATATGTTTGGCACGGCTTTAGCCAAGCCGCAGCCGGCAAAAACGCTGATTGAGGTGCCAGCATTCGATGTGTTGGAAAAGCTCAATCGCGAAAAGGCGGTATTGGGCGGCTATTTTTCCGGCCACCCGCTGGATGCGATGCGCGTGGAAATGGCGGATTTGGGCTGCTTAAAATTTGCCGAGATTGCCGCGCGCACGCAGCCGAAGGCGGAAATCAGACGCACCGCCGAACAAGCGGCGATTGTTGCCGGGGAAGTGGAAGCGATACGCCGCCGTGGCGATTCCATGGCGTTTGCCAAGCTAGCCGATGGCACCGGGGCGTCGCTTGAGGTTGGGTTTTTCAAAGACTCGATGGCGCGTTACCCACATTTGTTGAAAGAAGGCGAACGCATTGTGGTCGCGGGCGGCTTGTCTTGGGACGGCTTTTCCTCAAATTGGCAGCTCAAAGTACGGCAGGCCTATTCGGTTGACGATGCACTGCTTAAAGCCTGCCGCGAGATTAAAATCACCGTTAGCGGCGCCGGTATCAGCTTCGTCAGCAATCTAAAGGCGCTTTTGACCGGCTATCAAGGCGGCAATGCGCGCGTTCGCTTAAAGCTTGAGTTTGATGAGGGTGGCGTTGAGCTGGAGTTGGGCGCTGAGTGGCGCGTGCGCGGCACGCTTGCGCTCAAATCAGCGCTACTGAAACTGGGCGGCGTGCGCGCGGTGAATCTTGTTTTTTCAGCGGATTTGTTATCTGAAGATGCTTCGAGTTCGCACGAATATGCCGATTCAGCTCCGCCGTGGGCGGCTTGAGTCTAGTCAAAACACTAAATTAGGCAGATTTTGTATGAGCAACATCAAACTTTTTCAAAATCAAGAAATTCGCAGCGTTTGGGATGCAGTGCAAGAGCAGTGGTTGTTTAGTGTGATCGACATTATTCAAGTTCTGACAGCAAGTGCTAGGCCTCGAAAATATTGGAGCGACCTGAAAAATAGGTTACATCGTGAAGGCAGTCAGTTGTCCGATAAAATCGGACAACTGAAAATGCGCTCGGCGGACGGCAAGGCTTACCTTACCGACGTCGCTAACACCGAAAACCTTCTCCGCTTAATTCAGTCAATTCCATCACCAAAGGCAGAGCCATTCAAACTATGGCTGGCGCAAGTGGGTTACGAGCGTCTGGAGGAAAATGAGGATCCGGAACTCAGTATTGATAGGGCTTTGGCAAGCTATCTGGCTAAAGGATACTCCCAAGAATGGATCAATCAGCGGCTAAAAAGTATCGAGGTGTGCAAAGAATTGACCGAGGAATGGCAGGAACGCGGTGTAAAAAAGGGTCAAGAATTCGCCATGCTGACCGACGAAATCACCCGCGCGTGGAGCGGGCTTTCCACCAAGGACTACAAACAGCATAAGCAGTTAAAAAAGGAGAATCTGCGCGACAACATGACTAATCTAGAGTTGGTTTTAAACATGCTGGCAGAAGTCTCAACGACCGAAATATCGAAGGAAAAACTGCCGGAATCTTTGGATGAAAATCGTAATGTTGCGCGCCAAGGCGGGCAGGTGGCGGGCAATGCGCGCAAAGAAATTGAAGCTAAAACCGGAAAAAGGGTAGTTACTGAGTTAAACGCTAAGCAGCTGGGAATGACGAAATCGACAAAGATGAAATCAGTGGGTAGACCCAAATGACGGCTAACCCGGGTGAACTAACCGCACACACGCCCTTAATGCGGCAATATTTGACCGCGAAATCTGAGCATCCAAGCATGCTCATGTTTTTTCGGATGGGCGATTTTTACGAGTTGTTTTATGACGATGCGCGGCGTGCCGCGAAGCTGCTAGACATTACGCTGACCCAGCGCGGGCAAAGTGCGGGCCAGCCGATTCCAATGGCGGGTGTGCCGTATCACGCCTTGGAGGGCTATTTAGCCAAGCTGGTGCGCATTGGTGAGTCGGTCGCGATTTGCGAACAAGTGAGTGATCCGGCTTTGAGCAAAGGGCTAGTCGAGCGCAAAGTGACGCGCTTAATTACCCCGGGCACGGTGACAGATGATGCATTGCTCGATGGCCGACGCGACACGGTACTGTTGGCTATTGCCGAAAGTTCGGCTGTGATGGCGCGCGCGGGTAAAGGTGCGGCGAAGATTGGACTGGCCTGGGCAGACTTGTCTGCCGGGCGCTTTTGCGTCAGTGAAATAGAAGTTGAGCAGCTGGCTAGTGAATTGGCGCGCTTAAGTCCAGCAGAGATTTTAGTCAGCGAAGCCGGAAGTTTTCAGCTGGCGCACCTGCATGGCGTGCGTCAGCGTGCGCCCTGGCATTTTGATACTGAGGCCGCAAATCGCGAGCTCTCCAGTTTCTTTAAGGTGCCAGATTTAAGCGGTTTTGGTCTGACCGATTTGCCGCTTGCAACGGCGGCGGCGGGTGCGTTGCTGGGCTATGTGCAAGATACCCAGCGCGCGGCGTTGCCGCATCTAAACAGCGTGCGGGTGGAAAATAGTAAAGATGTGCTGGCGCTCGATGCTGCCACTCGGCGTAGCTTAGAGCTGTTTGAACATCCAAATGGGCGCGATGAGCATACGCTTGCCGGTTTATTGGACACCTGCGTGGTGCCGATGGGTGCACGTTTGCTCAAGCGCTGGCTGGGGCAGCCGCTGCGTGCGCAAGATTTATTGCGCGAACGTTCGCACGCGGTCGAGATTTTACTGGACACGCGCCAGTTTGAACGTCTGCGCGCGTTCTTGAAGCAGGTCGGTGATGTCGAACGGATTTTGGCGCGCGTGGCGCTAAAAAGTGCGCGGCCGCGCGATTTGTCAACATTGCGGCTCAGTATCGCGCTCATTCCTGAATTGTTGACTGAGTTTGAGCGGCTGGATTCGCCTGGATTGCAGCGCTTAGCGCACACGCTGAAATCGGCAGCGCGCGATGACAGCAGTGATTTACTCAATCGCGCGGTGGTGGACGAACCGCCCGTGTTGACGCGCGATGGCGGCGTTATTCGGCCCGGCTATGATGCGAGCTTGGATGAATTGCGCGGGCTCAGTCAAAACGCGGATGGTTTTTTGACCGATTTAGAAGCGCGCGAACGTGCTGCCAGCGGCATCAACGCGCTCAAGGTGGCCTATAACCGCGTACACGGCTTTTATATTGAAATATCCAAGCTACAAGTTGCGCAAGTGCCGATCACTTGGACCCGGCGGCAAACGGTGAAAGACTCGGAACGCTATATCACGGAGGAACTAAAAAGTTTTGAAGACAAAGTGCTTAGCGCACGCGAACGCGCCTTGGTGCGCGAGAAAGCGCTGTATGAGCAATTGCTTGAGCTGCTAGGTGCGCAGCTTGTAGCACTCAAAGCCAGCAGCGATGCGCTCTGCGAGCTTGATGTGCTCTGTTGCTTAGCCGAACGCGCGCACGCGCTGAATTGGTGTAAGCCAGAATTCACTACCCAACCGCTGCTTGATATTCGCGCTGGGCGCCACCCAGTGGTTGAATTTGTCATGGACACACCCTTTGAGCCGAATGATTTGTGTTTGGATCCGGGGCGCAAAATGCTGATTGTGACCGGGCCTAATATGGGCGGCAAAAGCACCTATATGCGGCAAAATGCGCTGATAGTTCTGCTGGCGCACATCGGCAGTTTTGTGCCTGCCGAGCGCGCGCTATTGGGTCCGATTGACCGTATTTTTACCCGCATCGGCGCGGGTGATGATCTAACCCGTGGCCAGTCGACTTTTATGGTCGAAATGACCGAAACAGCGGCAATTTTGCACTCGGCCACCGAATTTTCCCTGGTTTTGATGGACGAAATTGGCCGTGGCACCTCGACCTATGATGGCTTGGCAATTGCCAACGCGGTGGCCGTGGAATTAGCCAGTCGCAATCAATCCTTTGCGCTGTTTGCGACGCACTATTTCGAGCTTACCGAGCTGGCGCAAAGCTTAGATAACGTTGCTAACGTCCACGTGGAAGCATTACAGCGTGGCGATAAGTTATTGTTTTTGCACGCGATTAAGGCGGGGCCAGCATCCCAAAGCTATGGTGTAAACGTCGCGGCTTTGGCCGGCATGCCGACCAGCGTGTTGCGCCGGGCGCGTAAAGTTTTGCAAGAATTGGAAGAAAAAGCGCGCGCGCACACCAGCACGCCCCAGCTTGGGCTTTTCGATACGCCCGCAAGCGTTCCTATGCCTGTACCCAACAACAAATTGGCGGAAATGTTGCGCGAGATTGACCCGGATGCGCTATCGCCAAAAGCGGCATTGGAATGGCTATATCGCCTGAAGGGCGTGGATGCTTAAACGCTTTGCCGGTGTTGCGATCTGTTTGTTGGCGATTTGGGCGATTAGCCTGGAGCGCAGCTACGCTTGGTTGGGACTGCAGTCCGCCTCCGTTGCGCATTGGCTGAGCGCGGGCATGCATCCATTGAGCTTTGATTTTGCCTCAACTGCGCCGGGCGATGTGCGCTGGCAGCTGATCGGGCAGGGCGGGTTTGGCGCAACCGTAAAAGCTGAGGCTGATGGTTTGCACGTACAGCCGGTGCAAAGCAGTTTCGAGCTACGGCTAAACCTAGCGGGCGCACGCCTTATTCCGGGGCAGGTCAATGCATTGGCGTTCGATGTGCTTGCGCAGCCCGCGGGTACCGCGTTGCCAAAGTTCTCGCTCGCGGTACATGCAGCCTTGGATGACCCCGGTTGGATAGCCGATTTGGGAAACGCCGAAATGCCAGGCGATCCGTCAAACCATCTAAAGTTAATCAATTTGGACACGTTAGAATTTAAGCGTGAGCCAGGGCGCTTAACGACCGCCCATTGGACGGAATTGCCAGCGTTGACGCACCTGCGGCTGTATGGGAATACGTCCACGACAGCGCCATTTACTTTGGCAGCTGTGGCATTTAAGACAACAACGAAAATTACTAGCGCCGAACTAACAGGCCTGCGTCCAGAGGCATTGCTGCAGGCGTTTGAGGCAGCGCGCCTGGGCGAGCCGATAGCGGGCATCTCGGTTGCAGCGACTAGCTATCGCGGGCTGTGGTTAGCACCCATCGTGCAAATGTGGATTAGCGTTATTGGCCTGTCTTTTGCGTGCGCGCTGCTGGGTTTTGAATTTGCCAGTGAAACGCCGAAGCATCGGGCACGCGCACGTGCGCTGTTGGTGCCGGCTATTTTTTTTCCGATCATTGCCATGCTGTGGGGCAGCGTGAATTGGCCGGTTGATGGCCGAGCCGCGCTTGCGCCGCAGTGGTTTTTGCTCGTGCTGGGCTTGGTCATAGCGATTGGGTATCGCTGCATCCACACGCGGCCCAACATTACTCGCTTTAGCTTTGACGCCCAAACCAAAGCGGCCTGGGTCAGCTGTGCGATTCCAAC
>JBBQBR010000027.1:0-10891 GCA_038317875.1 Lysobacterales bacterium | reverse complement strand
ATGGGTGACAGCGCTACGCGCCCGATTGCACCTTTTCGACTCGCCTTGCTTCGTTGTTTCCGCCTTGCAGAGAATGACTATGCCGCGTCGTCACGCCCATATCTGACACTAGGGATCCGGACAAGCCGAAAAAAGCACACTCGGGCACGTCCAATTGAGTTTTCTAGGTTAAAAGTTAAATGCTGCGTCGATAAAACGCATCCAACTGACTAAAAACCCCGGGATAAATCGCGTTGAGATGCTCAGGCGCTAAAAAATAATACTCACTAGCGACCGCGAAAAATTCGGGTGGGCTGTGCGCGGCGTAGCTGTCAATCTGCGCGGTGCCGTAAGCAATATCGTGTTTGAGGGCTTCAAACGCGGCGCTCAGCGAGTTTGAAAAAGTCTCAACGGACATATTTGGATGCAATGGCGGAACGCCGTTAATGGTGCCGCCGAGCGCGTCAATTTTGTGTGCGATTTCGTGGATGACTACGTTGCCAATGCGCCCCAAGCCTGCCAAGCCGCGCTCGATATCTTCTTTTGACAACACAACCGGGCCATTTTGCGAGGTTTCCCCGGCCATTTCCTGCTCATATTCGATTACAAGCCCGGTCTGCGCATCAATTTTGCTGCGCATGGCGCGAAACCCTTCTGGGTATACTACGACGCTGGAAAAACCTTCCAATGCGCCAAATCCTAAGTAAAGTGCTGGCCAGCACGCCAGCGTGGCGATCTTGATTTTCAGCCCGAGATCAATTTCCAAGCCGCCTGCACCATAAACTCTTTTGTCGACTAGGAATTCTTTCACCAATTGTCGCAATGCCGCCTTTTCCGGGTTCGCTAGACGCCTCAGCCCTGGCACGCGATACAAAACGGCTTGAAACCAATTTTCGTGCTCTTGCCATTTGAGCTTGCTTGCGCGGTAGCGACGCCATTTTTCGAAAAGCCAGCGCATAAATATCCAATTGAATCGTTGTGCTAAAGCTGGGCGCGATGGAGCGAAAAATCAAGTCTCACCGAAGACGCGATATGACAAATAAGCGCTCCTAAGCGCTTTACGCAACTTATTTTTGGCGGTATTGGCGCTAACTATAGAACACATCGTTTTTTAACCGATCTAAACAGCTGCACCATGCTTGCATTCACGCGCACTGGCCCCAGATTGGGCGACACTAGCAACCATGTCTATTTTTGAGAGCCCACCATGAGCAACGCGATCGTTACTACCCAGAGCAATTTTGAAACTGAAGTTATGGAAGCCTCAATGACGACACCCGTGCTGGTTGATTTTTGGGCACCCTGGTGTGGCCCATGCCGCACCTTAATGCCAACCCTGGAGCGCGTGGTTGATAGTCATAACGGCGCACTGAAGTTGGCAAAGGTCAACACCGACGAAGAGCCAGCGCTGTCGCAGATGTTTGGAATTCGTAGTTTGCCGACCGTGGTGCTCTTTAAGGATGGCAAACCGGTGGATGGGTTCATGGGCGCGCAGCCAGAAGGTGCGATTCGAGCGTTTTTGGAGAAGCATTTGACGGCCCAAGCTGAAATCTTGGCCGAAGACGAGGCGGATGCCGCCGATACGGTGATCGCGCCGGACTTGGAGGAACGTATTTTATTGGCTCAGGAGAAATTGACCGCCGAGCCTGAAAAAGAGGAACATAAAGCCGAGCTGGCTGATCTGTTGGCGCAAACCGGCGATGCGGACAGCGCGCGCGAACTTCTGGCCGGTTTAACCACCCTGGCGGAAAGCGAAGCGGCGAAGCGCGTGCAGACTCGCTTGGCGTTTTTAGAGATTGCCGAGCGCGCGCCTAGCGCCATCGATTTGCAGGATGCAATCGCGAAAGACGGAAAGAATTTGGCTGCTCGGCATCAATTGGGCACGCGATTTCTCAACGCCGGGCAAGCTATAGCAGCGCTGGATCAGTTTTTGACGATTTTACGCACCGATCGAAAGTTTGAAAACGACCTGGGCCGACGCAGTATGTTAGACGCGTTCCTAATAATTGATGACGCAGAAGTCGTTGCCGATTACCGCCGCAAATTAAGTACGGCAGTTTTGGCCTAGCGCCGAACCCGGATGCAAGAACGCCTGAGCCTTGATGATGCCCGGGTCGCCATTATTGCGGCCTTGGCGGCGCGGCGCTTGGCAGTGGAAACGGCCGGTACCGCCGAACCGGCATCATTGATCGGACGCACCTTAGGCGAAACGCTTTATGCACCCATCGCATTGCCGCCTTTTGCGAATTCCAGCATGGATGGTTATGCGCTTTGTGCGGCGGATTTAATTGAGGTTGATTCGACGGAGCGAACTCTACCGCTTCAGGGTGCCGCGTTAGCAGGCGCAGCTGTCACTCGATTGTTGCCTGGACACTGTATGCGCGTCACCACCGGTGCTGCTTTGCCGATAGGTGCAGACTGCGTGGTGATGCAAGAACAATGCGAGTCCTATGCACAACTTATCCGCTTCAATACGGCGGCAATTCCACGTGCATTTGTGCGCAACGCCGGGGAAGATTTTGAAAAAAACCAGCTGGCGCTGCGTATTGGAACGCGTTTAGGTGCCGCCGAGATCGCGCTGCTACATGCGTTCGGAATGGCTACCGTGCGGGTGTTTGCGCGGCCACGCGTCGTTATTTTGGCGGGCGGCGACGAGTTAAAAGCCAGTGGTGAAAAGCTTAGCTTTGGGCAAATCTATGAATCCAATCGCGCCAGTTTGAGCGTTTTGCTGAGCGATCTGGGCGCACACGTGATCAGCGCGCCGATTATGGCCGACAGCGAAGCCGCCGTAGCTAGCGCACTGGCGCAAGCGGCGCGTGCCGCCGATTTGGTGATAACCACCGGTGGCGCGTCCGTTGGCGAAGCCGATTTTTTGCCGAACGTGCTGCGCGAGCTGGGACACGTAAATTTCTACCGAGTGCGAATGAAGCCGGGCATGCCCGCGCTATTTGGTGAAATTGATGGCAAGCCAGTGTTGTCACTGCCGGGCAATCCCGTCAGCGTGTTCATAAGCTTTTTAGTGCTCGCCAAGCCTGCCGTCGAGATGCTGTGTGGCCGTGAACCGTCAAGCTTATCGCCTTTTTGGCTAGCGCTGGCGGAACCCATTCGCAAAACCCATGCGCGCCGCGAGTTCTTGCGCGCCGCATTAGTCCATGCTCCGCAGGGCGTCAAAGTGCGCGCCTTGGAAGGGCAGGGCTCGGCGATGTTACGCGGTTTGGTACAAGCGGAAGGCTTAATTGATTTGCCCGAAGGCGAGTGCACGCTGCCAGCCGGTGCGCTGGTCGCTTATTTACCCTTGCGCGGCTTGCTCGATTAGTGCAAAACCAGTTCTAAACCAGTTCTAAACCAGTTCTAAACGAGTTTTAAACAAGTTCCAAACTAGGCCAATATGAGCGCGCTACTAACTGCAACAGTTACCCCGTTACAAGCGTATGCCGCCTGCGCCCAAGGTGCGTGGCTGATTGATGTGCGGGAGGCGAATGAAACAAACCTTGGGCATGCCCATGGCGCGCGCCTGATCCCGCACGCGGTGCTTTGCGACGAGCTGCGGCGTTTGGCTGTTGATCCAGAACACGCAATCATGCTGATTTGCCAAACGGGCATGCGTTCTAGCGCGGCAGCAAATTCGCTTGGCGCTGCAGGATTTAGATCAGTGCACAGCATTGCCGGTGGCGCGCTCGCGTGGCAGGCGGCTGGGCTTGCTTGGAATAGTGTTGGCGCGTTGAGCGCCATCGAACATCAACGCTATTCCCGCCAGCTATTGCTGCCAGAACTGGGTTTGCAAGGCCAGGAAAAGCTAAAGCAAGCGAAAGTACTGCTGATTGGTGCCGGTGGTCTAGGCTCGCCCGCAGCGCTTTATCTTGCGGCGGCTGGGGTCGGCACTTTAGGAATAAGTGATGGCGATACCGTAGATCTGAGCAATCTGCATCGGCAAATATTGCACCGAACTGACACCATTGGCACCGCGAAAACTAGCTCAGCTGCGGCGCAACTGCACGCGCTGAATCCGTTGATTCGCGTGCTCGAACTGCCGGCGCTATCGGCTGCGAATATTGACGAGTTACTGCCCGCTTTCGATATTATCGTCGACGGCTCCGATAATTTCGCGACGCGTTTTTTAGTTGCCGATGCCTGCGTCAAGCACAAAAAGCCTTTAGTTTATGGCGCGGTACTGCGCTTTGAAGGCCAGGTGAGCGTGTTTATGGGCACTAAGGATGCCAGTGGCGCGGCACCCTGCTATCGCTGCTTATTTCCAGCGCCACCGCCGCCTGAACACGCGCCAAGCTGTGCGCAAGCGGGCGTGCTGGGAGTGGTGCCCGGTGTGATTGGCACACTGCAAGCAACCGAAGCAATCAAGTTAATCACCGGAATTGGCAGTACTTTAAGCGGGCGATTACTAATGTTCGACGCCAAAAATATGCGCTTTCGTGAACTCAGAATTCCCCGCGACCCGCATTGCCCAAGCTGCGGGCCGGGTGCGGTGATTAGCTATGAGGCGGGGGCGGAGTATTGTGAGGGGTGATGAATTAGCAAAACCTGTGATTGTCCGTACCTATTTTTCAAACCAACTCGACAACTAGCTTGACAGCGACCGATTGCAAACACTTTCGAGCGATGTTGTCGAACAGGCGATGCGTAATGCAGTACCCGGCGCTTGCGAGCTTATCGCTCCAACAAGTGCAACTTATTCTTGACCTTGTCCCAGTCCTTGGCATCGGGTGGTGCATCTTTACGCATGGTGATGGTTGGCCAGTTTTTTGCTAACTCAGCATTGAGCTTGACGAATTCTTCCTGTCCTGCGGGTACGTCATCCTCCGGGTAAATGGCATTGACCGGGCATTCGGGTTCACACAAAGTGCAGTCGATGCATTCGTCGGGATCAATCGCCAAGAAATTTGGGCCTTCCTTAAAGCAATCGACGGGACATACTTCGACACAATCGGTGTATTTGCACTTAATGCAGCTATCGGTTACTACAAACGGCATTTATCTTTCCTGGAAAATTACGCGGCTAAAAATTTAAAGCACAACAATCCACCTGTGGTAGAAAATTGCGAAGTAAAAACCGAAGCAAAAACTAACGCAGCAATCCACAAACGGTGGAAAATTGCGAAGCAAAGCATTTTTGAGTCGCCAAATACTAACAAGCGGCTACACTCCGCGCATCAGTTAGACTTGCAAATCGTACTGCGCTGTTTGCCCTATGTTCGGCAAAGCGCGGCTTTTTTGATGTAATCGACGCATTCGCTGAATTTTATCCACCCGAAGGACCCTATCTCACACATGACCGTCCGCACCTTAACGCGCGATCAGCACGATATTTCCCGTAAAGCCATCTCATCTGCTGCGTTGCGCACTTTGTACGGTTTAAAAGAAGCCGGATTTGATGCGCTTCTGGTCGGCGGCGCTGTGCGCGATCTATTAATTGGCGTATTGCCGAAAGATTTTGATATCGCCACGAACGCAACTCCGGAGGAAATCCAGAAAGTATTTCGCAACTGCAGGCTAGTCGGGCGCCGGTTTGTGATTGCGCACGTGCGTTTCGGCGGTGAAATTATTGAAGTCACGACATTTCGCGGCTCGGAAGGCGCGGGTGATCGCCATGTGGAGGAGGGCGGGCGTATCTTGCGCGACAATGTCTTCGGCTCTATCGAAGAAGACGCACTGCGCCGGGATTTCACGGTTAACGCGCTGTATTACAACATCGCCGATTTTAGCGTGCTGGATTTCGTCGGTGGCCTGGATGATCTGGAAAGCCGTGAACTGAGATTAATTGGCGATGTAGCGACGCGTTACCGCGAAGACCCAGTGCGTATGCTGCGTGCGGCGCGTTTAAAAGCGAAGCTGGGCTTTACGATGGACGCCGAAACCGAAAGAGAAATCGGTGAGCTCAATCCATTGTTGGCAGAAATTCCGCCCGCGCGGCTTTTCGACGAAGTCTTAAAGCTGTTTTTATCCGGCCACGCATTGGCAAGCTGGGCTGAAATGCAGCGTCTGGGCTTAATTGAAGCGCTGTTTCCCGCGATGCGCCCGGCGGTCATTCGACGTAACAGCACATTTTTACTCGCGGCGTTGGGCAATACCGACGCGCGTATTGAGCTGGGCAAATCAGTCACGCCCGCGTTTCTGTTTGCCGCATTTGGGTGGGCGCTGATGCAGCACCGGCTTGCTGAGCGGGGTTCAGATATGGGCAAAATTAGCTTTGATGATCGGCTTGCGATGTTTGACGCGGCAATTTTGGATACCGCCGAACGGGTCGCTATGCCGCGCCGGTTTTCGCTGCAGGTGCGTGATATTTGGGAGCTACAGGGGCGTTTGACCGACACCACGCCATCGCGCGCGCGCAAACTGGTTGCTAACGCGCGCTTTCGTGCGGGCTATGATTTTCTGTTGCTGCGCGCCTACAGCGATGAGCGTTTGCACGATTGGGCGCAGCGCTGGACCGACGCGCAGGACGCAAACGCGAATTTCGAAGCCATTTTCGGGGCGCACCGCAGCACACGCGCGGCAGAACTGGACTTTGAACCCGCAAGCGAGGCTGCGGCTGCGAAAAAGCGTAAGCGTCGGCCGCGTATTCGCAGCGCAAAGCCCAAAGTTTCTGCGCCAGAATGACCGTCGTGTCCAAATGACTACGGCGTTCGTCGCCCTGGGCAGTAACTTAGCCGGGGCATGGGAAACACCGCAGGCACAGATTAACGCGGCATTGGCAGCGCTGGACAACTTGGCGTTTTCGCGATTGCGTCGGGTGTCGAGTTTCTATTCAACGCCCGCCTGGGGCGATGATGGCGCGGGCATTGAGCAACCGCGTTACGTCAATGCGGTTGCAGAAATGCAGACTGATTTAGCGGCCGATGCGCTTTTATGCGCCTTGCAAGCCATCGAAAACGCGCAAGGGCGGGAGCGGGATCTAAAACGTCCGAACGGGCCGCGCACGCTGGATTTGGATTTGCTGATTTATGGACGCATTCGCCTAAACACGATTGAGTTGACCTGCCCACACCCGCGTATGCATGAACGCACATTTGTGCTGCAGCCCCTGCTTGAAATAGCGCCCGATGTGCAGATTCCGGGCTTAGGGAAAGCTGAAACCTACTTTGCGGCACTGCCGCCGTCAGATATTTTTAAATTGGACTTCCCACATGGCATATATCAACCCTGACCTAGATCGGCCCGGCATTAATGTGCCAAAACTTCTTGCAATGAAGAAAGCCGGTGAAAAAATCGCGATGATGACGGCCTACGACTATAGCTTCGGCCAGATTATGGACGCCGCCGGTATCGATATCGTGCTGGTTGGTGATTCGCTCGGCATGGTCGTGCAAGGCCACAGCACCACTTTGCCCGTTACGCTGAGCGATATTGCTTATCACACGCAAACGGTGGCGCGCGGCGTTAAAAAGGCGCTGCTTTTGGCCGATTTGCCGTTGCTGAGTTACGCCACTTTAGAACGTGCGCTGGTGGCGAGCGAAACGGTGCTGCGCGCGGGTGCGCAGATGGTGAAGCTAGAGGGCGCGGGGCCAATGATCGACGTCATCGGCGGTTTAAGTGCGCGTGATGTCTCGGTGTGCGCGCATCTGGGGCTGACGCCGCAATCTTTACACAAACTGGGTGGTTTCAAGGTGCAAGGCCGCGATCAAAAGGCGCGTGCGCGGTTGCTAGCTGACGCGATATCCGTTCAGGACGCCGGCGCAGATTTGCTGGTGTTGGAATGCGTGCCCAGCGATGTGGCAGCGGAAATTACGGCGTCGCTGTCGATTCCCACCATTGGCATTGGCGCGGGTGTGCAGTGTGATGGACAAGTACTCGTGGTCTTTGACGCGCTTGGCATAGGTTTTGGGCGTCGGCCACGCTTTGTGCATAATTTTCTTGAGGACTTGGCTGGTAAAGGCGGTGCAATCAGTGTGTTGGCGGGTGTGCAAAATTACGTCAAAGCTGTCAAAGCCAAAACCTTTCCGGGGCCTGAGCATGTCTACTAAGGTTTTAACTTTACTGCAAACATTTACTGAAATTGCCGCGGTACGTGCGCAAGTGCGGGCTTGGCGTAATGCGGGCGAGCGCATCGCGTTTGTGCCGACGATGGGCAATTTGCATGATGGGCATTTGTCGCTCGTCACACTGGCAAAGCAGCACGCCACGCGCGTCGTCGCTAGCATATTTGTCAATCCTACCCAGTTTGGCCCAAAAGAAGACTATGCCAGCTACCCACGCACCTTGGCTGCGGATCAGGCGTTGCTAGCCAGTGGCGGATGTGACGCGCTATTTGCGCCAACGGTGGAGACGATGTACCCGCTGAACGGTACCAATTCGCCAAATTTCGCGATCGACGTCGGTGCTATTGGCACTATTCTTTGTGGCGCGGTGCGGCCTGGGCATTTTTCGGGTGTCGCGACAGTTGTGGCCAAGCTTATTAATATCGTGCAGCCGGATGCGGCAGTATTTGGCGAAAAGGATTTTCAACAGCTTATGGTGCTTCGCAACTTGGTTAGTCAGTTCAATTTTCAGCTCGAAATTATCGGCGCACCGACTATTCGTGAAGGAAGCGGCCTAGCTAGAAGTTCACGCAATCAATATCTAAGCGCTGAGGAACGTGAGCAGGCGCGTGTCATTTACGCCACGTTGTTGCAAATGCGCGACATGCGCCAGCGCGGCGTTGCCGCAGAACAGGCGCAAGATCATGCATTCGCGGTGTTGAAGTCGGCGGGGCTAAATCCGGACTATGCCGTCATTCGCGATGCTCAAACGCTTGATTTAATTAACGAAAATACTACAAACGAAGTGGCGCTGATTGCGGCTAGGCTGGGCAAAGCGCGGCTAATCGACAATATTTATTGGAATTGTTAGCGCAAAGCAAATAGTTCAAAAAAGGTGTTGTTTTTTTGCCAATGGTGATGTATCTTTCTTACCACTTGGTGCAACTTCTAGGTTTCTGCTACCAAGCGATGTTCTCTAGGCAGGGCGCCTAAACAATTGAAAGCTATCGTTTTACGATACACCCCGGTTCTTTGAGCTGGGGTTTTTTCTTTGTGCCCATCGAATCAAGTTTATTCGCTGCCACAACGGGCAAAAACCTGAGCCGCAACCAAACACCCGTTTAGACGTCCACACGCTTTTTTACTTGACGTGTATTATTCGCGCCCTCTCAACTCACAACAATTCCAAGGACTGCTCTGATGACTGCATATCTTTTTACGTCTGAATCCGTCTCCGAAGGCCACCCGGACAAACTTTGCGATCAAGTTTCTGATGCCGTGTTAGATGCGATTTTGGCGCAAGATAAAAATGCACGCGTTGCTTGTGAAACCTTGGCAAAAACGGGCGCGGTGATCGTGGCCGGTGAAATCACCACCTCGGCCTGGATCGATATCGAAGCGATCGCACGCAAAGTCGTAAACGATATCGGTTACAACAATTCAGAAGTTGGTTTTGACGGCAACACCTGCGCCATTATCAACATGATCGGCAAGCAAAGCCCGGACATTAATCAAGGCGTAGATCGCAAGAACCCACAAGATCAGGGTGCGGGCGATCAGGGCCTGATGTTTGGTTATGCCTGTAATGAAGCGCCAGAACACATGCCTGCGCCGCTGTATTACAGCCATCGCTTGGTCGAGCAACAGGCGAAAGTGCGTAAGGCGAAGAAATCTGCACTTCCTTGGCTGCGTCCAGATGCAAAAAGCCAAGTCACCTTGCGCTACGAAAACGGCAAAGTCGCCGGTATCGATGCAGTTGTGCTTTCCACCCAGCATGATCCTTCGGTCAAGCTCAAGGACTTGCGCGAAGGCGTGATGGAATTGATCATTAAGCCTATTCTGCCGGCCAAATTGATCGATAAAAAGACTAAATTCCATATCAACCCGACCGGAAATTTTGTTATCGGCGGCCCAGTGGGCGATTGCGGCTTGACCGGTCGCAAGATTATTGTTGATACCTACGGTGGTATGGCGCGCCATGGTGGCGGCGCATTTTCCGGCAAGGATCCATCCAAAGTTGACCGCTCAGCTGCCTATGCTGCGCGCTACGTGGCGAAAAACATCGTTGCAGCTGGTCTGGCAGACCGTTGCGAAGTGCAAGTCAGCTATGCCATCGGGGTGGCTGAACCGACCTCTATTTCGGTTACCACCTTTGGCACCGGTAAGATTGATGATGCGCTGATCGAAAAATTGATTCGTGCGCACTTTGACTTGCGGCCTTACGGCATATTGCAAATGCTCGATTTGATCCACCCAATCTATCAGCCAACCGCAAGCTACGGGCACTTTGGCCGTAAGCCCTATGCAATGAAACTTGCGGATGGTTCCACAGCGACTGCGTTTAGCTGGGAAAAAACCGACCGCGCTGAAGCACTGCGTAAGGCAGCTGGACTGAAATAAGGCGGCAATTGAACAAAAGCGGCTCCGGTCAGCGTTTGAATGCTGACCCGAGCCCATAAGCGGTGCGTCGCCTTGGAATTTAAACCGTGAATTCGCTACATTAGCTTGTGGCTAAATCCGTTCACTCAAAGACTAATTTTTTTCTCGTGCTGTTGCTGATCGGGGCAAGTGCTGCGGTCGGCATTTACCGAAATCAGCGCAGCGCGCAGGTGTTTTCGAAACCTTTGTTTGAGCCGGTTGCGCCAACCGAAGTGATTACCGCAAGCAAAATTGCCAGTGACGCGATCACACCGCCATTGGCCGTCAAACCGACCGTTCGTGAAGCGGTGCCGGCGTCAGATATTGCGTTTCAACCGGCGGTTTTAGCGGCAACAATTGGCCGAACACTGCAGGCCAGACGCGTATTTAGCCGTGACGAGCTGCGCCAGCTGCGTGCTTTATTTGCGCCGGAGTCAACGCCACCTTTGGCATCTAAGCAAAGCGTTGCGGCCGCCCGCGAATTGGTGCTTGACGCGCTGTTGGAAGCAACACGCGGCCGGGTA
>JBBQBR010000026.1:0-11010 GCA_038317875.1 Lysobacterales bacterium | reverse complement strand
TCACTTTCGTCATCATTGATTTTGCGCTGCAGCGCCAACGCCATCGGCCGCACTTTTAAGCCTACGAAAAACGCGGTGATCGCTTTGGGTGGCTTTGCCGCCATCGGTTTGTGAGCATCTCCATCATGAGCTTCATGTCCTTCATGAGCTTCGTGTCCTTCATGAGCGTCATGTGCCGTATTGCTTTCGGGCTTAGCCGGGCTTAAGCGCGCACTGCCGTCAAAACCTTCGTGCATACTTTCAATTGCAGCTAGATTGACGAACACCGATTGATCAACTGGTGTGCCCGTTGCAGCCAACACGCCAACGAGAGTTTGCTGCGCATGATCGTGTTTGATGAATCCGACGTTGCCTAAGCCATGCGATACCGAAAGCTTTGCGCCTAATTGCAGCCCAAGCTTCTCAGCAACAGCGGAACCGACGACGGCTTGCGCGTCGGTATTGCTAAATGCATGGCCTAGCTTAAATTCCAGCGCGCGTTTGGCACCAAAGCGATAGTGCTGAAACATCGCATCCGTGGTGCCAACGACGCGAAAGCCCTGGTAAGAATCGCCTAGCGAGATCGGAATCGTCCAACTCACTGAGCTTAAATTGGCGTAACGCTGATAGCTGGCCCAACTGACGTTATTGGTCGCTTCGCCCACATGAAATACGGTGTAGAGCATTAACGGGACAGCACCCGTGCGTGCACCGACGATCAAATCGGTGCCGCTGACCGTGCTTTGAAAGCTGCTGCGTGCACTGGCACGGATATGTTCAACCGCAAGTAGTAGTGCGCTACTTAGGCCAATAGTCAGCACACACAAAAAAGCGCTGAACCAGCGATTGCGCAAACTTTTCAGCGCCAGGAATAGCAGGCTCATGAATTTGCCTCGGCTAGATCTTGTGCGGTTTCTTCGGTGAATGGCGCGGCTTGATTGATGTCCGCTAAATGCACCGTTCGATCAAAATAGCGCTCCAAGGTCGGGTCATGACTGACGAACAGTAGCGCTGCACCAGACTTTTCTACCTGGGCTAGCAGCAATTGCATAAAGCGCTCGCGGTGCTCGACATCGATGGCGCTAGTGGGTTCATCGCAAATGATTAAACCAGGCGCGCCGATTAGCGCGCGTGCCAGCGCGACTCGCTGCTGCTGCCCGACACTCAAACGACTAACCGCTTGTGCGCAGACCGCATTGGGTAAGCCTACAGCGTTGGACAAACCCAGTGCACCCAAGAGCTGAGATGCGGCATCCGTCAAGCTAGCGCCTTGCGTCAGCGCGCGTTGCGCACGCAGCTTTGAAAATCGACACGGTAACAGCACATTGTCGACAACATTTAAAAAGCCGAGCAGGTTGAACAGCTGAAAAACAAAGCCTAAGTGATCCGCGCGAAACTGATCGCGCTTACCCGCCGAAAGTCTAGAAATGGCTTGGCCGAGCACAGTGATCTCACCTGCGGTAGGGGTAAGCACACCAGCAATGAGCTGTAAAAGTGTGCTTTTACCGCTGCCGCTCGCGCCTTTTAGAAATAATTTTTCACCGTCAGCCAGCGTGAAATTGGCAATTTTCAAAATCGTAGGCGCTGGACTCGTCTGCGATCCTGCTGTCCAGGGGCGTGTAGGCCAAGCGAACTGAAGATTATGAATTGCGACGGCAGACATATTTTTAAACACTCCTGTGGCCTGTGTGTCAGCTTTTGCGACACCGTGACTTTATTGTGGGGCGCGCCTGGGCTACGGGGCGATGCACTATATCCGTACAATATAACACTACAAGAAGGCGTTTTTGTTTATGAACCAAAGCGAAAAAAATATTTTTCATAACAAACGAGGAATTCCGTGGAATCGCGCATCGCTTGCAAAAGTCAAGCCCTTGACCCGGCGATCTCGTCAGCTCAGAATCTACAAAACCCAAGATGTTGTGTTGGTCAGCATTGCTTTCGGCTAAATGTAGTACTTAAGACTATTCTTTAACTTGGCCGCTCAAGCGCCTCATTTACAATGGTATTCGGAAAAAACACCGATTACCCAATTTTCTGGATGAATTAGCCCAACCTATCCGAACCTATCCGAACCTAGCCGAACCTAGCCGAACCCCGAACCTATGAGCACAGCCTGGTTACACGAGTGGCAAAAGCATGCGACCGAGGCGCGTGGTTCTAACAAACACGCCAAATATATTTGTTTTGTTAAAGGCAAAACAGTCAAACATTTTAAGCAACGAATTGTTCCGGGAGGAACCGCAACACATGAATACAGCACGCCTTGAGTTAGTTTCTGATCCCAATTTTCGTCAATCCGCGCACCTAGCCCATGAAATCCCGATGCAGCCCGCGTCTTATGATATCTGGGACAAAAAATATCGGCTCAAAGCGAAAAATGGTGATGCGGTTGATCATTCTATAGACGATACCTTTCGGCGTGTCGCCAAGGCACTGTCAGAAGTTGAAGCCACACCAGAGCTACAAAAGCACTGGCAAGAGCGCTTTTTTTGGGCGCTGCGACATGGCGCTATTCCAGCAGGGCGGGTGACCTCGAACGCCGGTGCGCTGGCACACAAACCAGCGACAAGCACGATTAACTGCACCGTCAGCGGTACCATCGTTGATTCCATGGACGATATTCTAGAGAAAGTCCACGAGGCCGGCTTGACCTTAAAAGCGGGATGCGGCATTGGCTATGAATTCTCAACGCTGCGTCCGCGCGGGGCCTATGTTTCAGGCGCGGGTGCGCATACCTCCGGGCCGCTGAGCTTTATGGATATTTATGACAAGATGTGTTTTACCGTCAGCTCCGCTGGTGGACGACGCGGCGCGCAAATGGGCACTTTTGACGTCAGCCACCCGGACGTCAAAGAGTTCGTAAAAGCCAAGCGCGAAGACGGCCGTTTGCGCCAATTCAATTTGAGTCTTTTAATTACCGACGACTTCATCAAAGCGGTTGAGCTAGATACCGATTGGCAATTGGTGTTTCCGATCAATCTAAAGGAAAGCGCTGAGTTAAACCTCGAAGACAGCGCACAAGTCATCTGGCGCGAATGGCCGCAGGCGACGGGTTATGTGAGCCGTGAAGATGGACTGGTGGCGTGCCGTGTCTATGGCAAGGTCAAAGCGCGCGGGCTGTGGGATATGATTATGACCTCGACTTATGATTTTGCCGAGCCGGGTTTTATCTTGATTGATCGCGTCAACGAGATGAATAACAACTGGTGGTGCGAAGCGATTCGGGCTACCAACCCGTGCGGTGAACAGCCTTTGCCACCGTATGGCTCGTGCTTGTTGGGCTCGGTAAATTTAACCAAATTTGTCCGTAACGCGTTTACCGCCAATGCGGAGTTCGACTGGGCGCAATATTGTGATGTGGTGCGTATTTTTACGCGCATGTTGGACAACGTAGTCGAAGTCAACGGCTTACCTTTGCCGCAGCAGCGCGACGAAATTACGCGCAAGCGTCGCCATGGTATGGGCTTTTTGGGCTTGGGGTCGACCCTTACCATGCTCAAAATGCGCTACGGTTCGGCTGATTCGCTGGCGTTTACTGAAAAAGTAAGCCGTGAAATGGCGATTGCCGGTTGGGAGGTGGCGGCAAGTTTGGCGCAAGAAAAAGGCCCGGCGCCGATTATGGAAGAAGATTTTGCCGTGACTGGCGAGATGCTGCGCAAGCGGCCTGAAATGCTGCGCGATGGCATTAAGCTGGGCGATTTGATCAAAGGCAAAGTTTTGCACGCGCGCTACAGCCGCTACATGCAGCGCGTCGCGGAAGTTGCGCCTGAGTTGGTTAACAAGCTGGCGGCTGTTGGCGCGCGCTTTACCCACCATAGCTCGATCGCCCCAACCGGCACGATTAGTCTGTCGATCGGCAATAACGCTAGTAACGGCATTGAACCTAGTTTTGCGCACCACTATTCACGCAACATTATTCGTGAAGGTAAAAAGAGCAAAGAAAAAGTCGAGGTTTATTCCTTTGAACTACTTGCCTATCGGGAGCTGATCAACGCGAAGGCGATGCCATTTAGTGATAAAGCCGACGAGCGCTTACCGGATTATTTTGTTGCAGCCGACGACATTAGCCCGAAATCGCATGTCGATATTCAAGCGGCGTCACAAAAATGGGTCGATAGCTCGATCAGCAAAACGGCTAACGTGCCCACCGATTATGCGTATGAAGACTTCAAAGACATCTATCTTTATGCGCACAAGCAAGGGCTGAAGGGTTGCACCACGTTTAGATTTAACCCGGCAGCTTTCCAGGGCGTGCTGGTGAAAGAACAAGATCTAGAAAACACGACCTACCGTTTTGAGTTGGAAGACGGCTCGGTCGTGGAAGTGAAGGGCAATGAACAAATTGAATATGACGGTGAAATGCACACCGCTGCTAATTTGTTTGATGCGCTTAAAGAAGGCTATTACGGTAAGTTTTAAACGTTGCTATTAGTAAACGCTGCTATGCACAAGCGCTAATCGATTAGCTTAGCAGTTAGGTTAAATAGCATAATCCATAGCATAATCTATAGCATTATCAAGGAGTTGCGCATGTACAAAAAAGTGTTTTCTATCTGTGCGTTGCTCGCACTGCTAGTAAATTTGCCGGTCGCAAACGCGGAAACGATTATCAGTCCGCGCTCCAAGGCAGATCACGAGGCTGAAGTTCGTGCGCTCAATGAGAAATATGCGCCTAAGGCTGATGCGCAACTAGAGGCGCAGGTGCAGGCGTCCGGCGGCGTTTTACCGAGTGCCACGCGTACGCCTACGGGCGATGGCGAGGCGCAGCGTGCGGCAATTGAATCAGCGCGTCGGCAAGCGGAGTCGGCCGCGATGGCAGCTCTTGGCGGTATGCAAGCGCCCGCAGCGGGCACCAAAGTACGTGCAGAGTTGATCGCTACCGGGTTGGATAAATTTATGTTCGACGGCAAAGTGTATAGCCGCGAAGACTTAATGCCCGTGCTAGTGGAGCTGGGCAAACTTTACAAGTTAGACCATTTGGTGCTGTTGGACTCTGGCGGCGAGCCGATTCAACTGAATCACTTAGTGGAGCTTTCAAAATTGAGTGATGGCCTAAAGCTGCCCGCGCTTTATCAATATGGCAAGGAACTGCGCGCAGTTAGTACGCGTTAACAGCGAAAAAAGCGTCGAAAATAAGGAAATCATCATGACCGTAAAAATTTCGAAAAAAATTAAGAGTTATTCCGTCGTACGCCCAGACGAAAAGCCAGCTGCGGGTAAGACTCAGCCGCAGGAGCTGCCGATGGCGGAAGTGATCCAAATGCACGAGCGTTTGGAGCGGCCTGAGTGTCTGGAAGGCTCGACCTACAAAATCAAAAGTCCACTGTTTGAGCATGCCCTGTATGTCACGATCAACGACATTATCCTCAACGAAGGCACGCCACACGAGCAGCACCGGCCTTTTGAAGTGTTTATCAACAGCAAGAATATGGAGCACTTTCAATGGGCGGTAGCGCTCACGCGCATTATGAGCGCGGTTTTTCGTAAAGGCGGCGACGTCACGTTTTTGGTCGAAGAACTAAAAGCCGTGTTTGATCCGCGCGGTGGCTATTACAAAGCCGGCGGTGTTTATATGCCGTCCGTAGTGGCTGAAATTGGCGTGGTGATCGAAGACCATATGAAGCGCATCGGCATGATCAAAACCGAGCTGAGTCCCGAAATGCGCGAACTGATCGCCAAAAAGCGCGCCGAAGTCGATGCGCGTGATGCAAAAGTAGCAAAAGATGCGTCGGCGAACGCTGTGGTAGGTGCGGACTCCGCTGGTTTCCCGGCTAGTGCGACGGTTTGCCATAAGTGTTCAACGAAAGCGCTGGTGCTGATGGACGGTTGCTCGACGTGCTTGAACTGTGGTTATTCGAAGTGTGGTTGAGAACGTATCAGCTGTGAGGGTGCGGATTGTGTTGCGCTCTAATCTATGACTAGCGCTGATGGCAACGCCTAAAGCCAAATGAGTTGACGTTCCATCACTTTTTCAAGTTCTTGCAATGATAGCGCTTGATGGGATTTGAACTCAGCAGTCCTGTTCCTGCAATCGATGACTACGATTAGTTGAGTTGGCGAATGATTGCCTGGGTATTTGCGAAGCGCAAGTTGTGCGAGTGCATCGGCTAGCCAGTCAATTTTGTCGAGCGACCACATTTCGCTCGCGAACTGAAAAAGCGTTTCGCCTGACTTTGTGTCGCAAATAATCGGGCTTTCTACCCACAGTGTGTTTCGCGCTTCCCAGGCGTCTACTTTTATTTCAAATGCCCCGTCGGGCGACTTTGATTTGAATTCGAGTGACATGAAAAGCCTATGTTGCGGCCTGGCCGAGGTCGCGCGGCGCGTTCGGCCAAGGATGGATCAACTCAGGTCGCGGTCGTGAGCAAACTAAGCCTGTTCGTTATGTATTTCGTTTCGCAAAAGTCATGAGCCCGTGCAGTTCAATTGGCTCAGGATCAAATTCGTGTTTTTTTATGGTTTTCCTAAAGTTGCCTTTGCGTAGCGATGGGTGCGTCATTTGAGTGAAAGCACAATCGCGGATTTAAACCGACCTGAGTATCTATATCAAGAAGCTGACGCCACGTGGAATTAGTTAGTGGTTCCTCATAAAGGAATTGCACACATTCGTTGTAGTACCCAAAAGAGCCAAAATTATTACCCAGAACAAGAATTGGATTTTTCGGGAGGACAAATTGTTCGCCTTCCGAGTTACCGGATCCCCCAGGAAAGAAGGATCGGCCAGAAATTCTCTTTGCGTTGCCACTTGGAACCGGAATAACCAATTTTTCCCCCATTGGGCCAACAGGATATCTAATATTTGCTTGTTCAAGGATTTCAAAAAGAGCGGTATGTATTGGCATTGAAACTCCTGCAAATTACTAACGTGGCCTATTCGTTCGGCTGAAATTAAAGGTTTTAATGCGTCGAACCCTTACCAAGCACTTTCTTCCCCAACATAAACCCAGCTAGACAAACCGCGCCTGTTACTAAGCCAACGACTAGCTCAAACAGCATGCCAGCAGGCAACTTTAAATAGGCGCCAATACCCGCCACCGCTATTGCGCCATGTTCTACGCCTTCTAGCGCGTGATGCAGCAGCGGCCAGCCGTGCACAATAATCGCGCCGCCAACTAAAAACATGGCCACGGTGCCGGCTACGGATAGAAATTTCATCAGCTTTGGTGCTGCCACCAGCAAAAGCGCGCCGATTTTGCGCTTAACGCCAAATTTTGAGCGATTCCAGTACAAACCCAAATCGTCCATTTTGACGATGCCAGCGACTAGACCATAAACAGCAATCGTCAAAAATACCGCAACAGCGGTCAGCACCATCACTTGGTTTGAAAAACTTTCCGCTTTAATGGTGCTGAGCGCGATAACAATGATTTCCGCGGACAAAATAAAATCGGTGCGGATTGCGCCCTTTATTTTGTCTTTCTCGAAAGCTACTAAGTCGATATTTTCATCATCCACCGCCGCCAAATGCGCTTGGCGGCGCGCCTCGTCCTCTTGCTTGCTGTGCAAATACGAATGCGCTAATTTTTCCACACCCTCGAAACAAAGATATGCGCCGCCCAACATTAATAGCGGTGTCATTGCCCAGGGCAGGAACGCATTCAATGCCAACGCCGAAGGCACCAGAATCGCCTTATTGAGCATCGAGCCTTTCGCAACCGCCCAAACAACAGGGATTTCGCGGTCTGGATTGACGCCGCTGACCTGTTGCGCATTGAGCGCAAGATCATCGCCTAGCACGCCGGCAGTTTTAGTTACCGCGACTTTGCTCATGACCGCGACATCGTCGAGCAGGGTCGCGATGTCGTCTAAAAGCATGAAAAAACTAGAACCTGCCATTAAAAGCCCCAATAAAGATCAAAGTGGCTTTTATTTTGCCAGCAATTTGGCGGGAATTAGCGCTTATCCTAAAACTCAGTTTGAGCTATTCAAAGCCGTTGATAGAGATGGCTTCAAATAGCTCAATCGTTTGCGTCAGCGCCTGATTCGAGCGGCAGTTCCCGGTGCAGTCTTCAATGACAAAAGCCTGTAAAAAGACTTTTCCCGTTTGTGGTGGCGTCCAGTTAAAAATCAATTCGGCCTGAGTTTTGGGGTCAGGGTTATCGTGCGTTATCGAGCCCTGCAAACACTGTGCGCTTGGGCTGGGCGATACATATTTCCAGGGCGTGCCGGGCCCAATCAGAAAACTGCCAGCTGGGGTGGTGAAATCATTGAATTGCGCCCAAAGCAGCACGCCTTTGACCTTTTTTAAAACATCCGTGTTGACTATTCGCAGCTGCACCTGCGCGCCCGGTTGGTAGTAGCGAACATTACTAAGCAAGGACCAACCGGCGGGCACAGGGTTGGAAAGCGTGCTAGACATTGGGGAAAAAGGGATCAGCGGCACGCTGCAAACGATTGACCCTGAAGAAAACGCGTGCAGTGCGCTTGGCAGGGCGGTCAGCGAAAATGCAATTCCGATCAATATGCGGCGCGTCAGGTTCATCTAAATCCTTTAAGGAAACAGTTCGGAGGGCGAAGTTTGCGTTGCACAGCAATCCGCATGCCGGTTGGGGCTGTCTAAAGTATCCGCAAACTCGGTGGAAAAGGCGTGATTGAGACGCCAATTTGCCAAACGCACCACAGATTGATTCGAGTTAATTTGCCCGAGACAAACTATTGCAAGGATTTAGTGTGTAAAATTTTCCACGCTGACACTATCGAGATGCATTATGAGGTCATTTAAAAGCGCTGTGCTCACCGTAATTTTAGCGCTTAGCTGCGCGCCCGCAAGCGCTGAAATCCCAATCGATCAAATCTTTAAGGCCAGCATGGATGAGCCAGTCGAAGGGCCATACACGCCACAGGAAGCATCGCGTTTTCTACAGCAAGCAACCTTTGGCGCAAAGCTGAGTGAAATCGAAAACCTGGCCCGCATCGGCTATAACGCTTGGTTTGATCAGCAATTCGCGGCGACGCGCTCAGAACAAACGCCGTATTTAGACGGTTTGGTTAACGCTGCAGTCGCTGCCGGCGTGGACCCGCAAGTATTTCAAGGTGAGCGCACCGAAAGTTGGTTTCGCAACGTTTTATTTGCAAATAACGATCAATTGCGCCAGCGCATGGCGTTTGCGCTGAGCCAAATTTTCGTCATATCGGATCAAAACGGTGCGCTCGAAGGTAACCCGAATGCGATTGCGCACTACTACGACAAACTTTCTGAAAATGCCTTTGGCAATTACCGCACGCTTTTGGGCGATGTGACGTTGCACCCCACAATGGGGCGTTATCTGTCGATGCATATGAACCGCAAGCCTGATGTAGCGCTTAATATTCGCCCGGATGAGAATTATGCGCGCGAAATCATGCAGCTGTTTTCGGTCGGTTTGGTGCAGCTCAATGTCAATGGCACGCCGGCGCTTAGCGGCGGCAATCCGGTAGCGACCTATAACCAAGAAACGATTCGCGGTTTCGCGCACGTATTTACCGGCTGGAATTATGCAACGTGCCGCCCACCTGAGTCGGCGAATAGCCATGAGTGGCTTTGGACCTATTGCGATACCAAAAGTCCATCCGTCATCGGTAATCAAGACTACCGCCTACACGCAGGCTGGCGCGAACCGATGAAACCTTGGGGCGAAGGCACGGCTTTTGGCGAACGCTTTCATTCCGCGCTGCTCGGGCCGTTGCCGAACAATGCGAAACAACTGCTTGTTTACCCAGGTGCGGTGCCCGCGAACGGTGTTTTACCCATGGGCGGCACCGCGCGTTCAAATATGAATGCGGCATTGGATAACGTCGCGAATCATCCGAACGTCGGGCCATTTATTTCGCGCCTATTGATCCAACGTTTCGTGACTTCAAACCCATCTCCGGCCTACATCAGCCGCGTCGCGACTGTTTTCAATACTGCACCGCGCGGCAATTTGCGCAATGTGGTGAAAGCCGTTTTGATGGACCCGGAAGCGCGCCGCCCGAGCGCGCCAAACGCCGGCAAAGTGCGTGAGCCGCTGTTGCGTTTGACTCAGCTTTATCGTGCGTTTGATGCGAACTCGCGCGACAGCAATAACAATTTTGTCACGAGCGGTATCGGGCGAATTTATGAATATCCGAACTACTGGATGGCGCAAGCGCCGGTCAGCTCGCCGACTGTGTTTAATTTTTATCTGCCCAACTACCAACTTCCCGGCGAAACCACCGCGCTCGGCTTGTATTCGCCGGAGTTTCAGATCACCACCGACACCTTTATCACCCGCATTCATAACGAATTTGAAGGACGAATTTTTTGGCAATTTAGGGGCAATACGTCACTACCGCCGATTACGGATTGGAACCCAGTGCTGCTGGATCTGACCCGCGATACTGCGGTTTCAGGCAACGCGCTCAATCTGGTATCGCGTCTTGATTTGCTAATGATGGGCGGCAAGATGAGCACCGGTATGCGCAGCATTTTGGTTTCGCACGTCAATAGCATGCCTAATGCGAACGAAGGCGACCGCCGCGCGCGGGTGCAAGACGCGCTCTGGTTGGTGATGAATTCCCCTGAATACGTCGTGGAGAAATAAACATGAGTTACTTACAACGTCGCGACTTTATTCAACGCGCTTTAATGGCGACTGCTGGTAGCGCAGCATTTGGCTTGCTGCCGGCAAAATTAGCATTAGCACAATCGGCGTTAGCCGGTGGCACTTTATTGCGCGGTGGCGGCCCGAATGACTACAAAGCACTGGTGTGTATCTACCTATACGGCGGCAACGACTGCTTCAACATGGTCGTGCCACGCGATAATGATGGCTACATGGACTACCGCGCGTTACGAAAAGGCAACGATGTCGCTGGGGATATGTCGAATTTGGCGATTCCGCAAGCCAATTTGTTGCCGCTGAATCCATCAGTCGCGCCGATCGGCGGCGGACAATTTGGCCTACATCCGGTGATGACCGGGTGCAAGGAAATGTTTGACGCTGGCAAAGCCGCGATCGTTGCAAACGTGGGCACTTTGGTGCGCCCGGTAACCAAGGCGATGTATCAAAACAATGCGGGGATTTTGCT
>JBBQBR010000025.1:0-11057 GCA_038317875.1 Lysobacterales bacterium | reverse complement strand
CGCAATGCCGCCTGCGCCAGAGCTTCCAGAATGGGCGAATAAGCTCCTAAGTTTTGAAAATTGGCCGATCAAGTTGGGTATGTTGCTGCTCCTAGTTGGCTTAGCCTCAGGCTATCGCTATTTGGCGGCGCGCGGCTATTTCGACATTCCTATCGGCCTGCGTTTGATTGCAGTCGCCTTGGCTGCGATTGCGGCCTTAGTGTTTGGCTATGGCAAGCGTGTAGAGAAACGCAGCTTTTCCTTGAGCGTACAGGGCGCGGCCTTGGGCGCGCTGCTATTAACGGTATATGCCGCGCTACAGCTTTACGGCTTGCTCAGCAGCCCGACCGCATTTGGCCTGATGTTGGTGATCGTCGCTGTCGGCGTGGCACTCGCAGTCATACAAGATGCCCTATGGCTAGCGCTATTCGCCACGATCGGCGGTTTTGCCGCGCCGATTTTGGCATCCACTGGCGGCGGAAACTACGTGCATTTGTTTGGCTACTACCTGATTTTGAATTTAGGAATTTTGGCGATTGCGCTAAACAAAGGCTGGCGCAGCCTTAATTTTTTAGGCGCGATCTGCACCTTTGGTATCGGCATCGGTTGGGGCGCTAATTACTACCGCCCTGAGTTTTTTGCCAACGTAGAGCCGTTCCTGCTGGCCTTCTTTGCGATCTATTTGGCGATCACCGTGCTTTACACCCTGCGCCATGGTGCGGGCGAACCGGTGTTGGATGGTGTGTTGGTGTTTGGCGTACCGCTCGCTACTTTGGGCGCACAAGCAGGGCTGCTTGCAGGTCAGGATAAAAAGTTAGCGCTATCCAGTTTCGGCGCGGCTGTAATTTATGGCGGCTTGAGCTACACGCTACGCACGCACGAACAAGCGAGCCTGTTGCGCAAGTGCTTCACAATACTGGCCGTTACCTTTTTCACGCTCGCGATACCGCTGTATTTCAGCGCGCAAGTCACCAGCGCATTGTGGGCGATGGAGGGCGCTGCGGTACTTTGGTTAGGCTTAAGCCAAAAGCGCACTGCGCCGGTGCTGTTAGGGTTATTTTTGCAAGTAATTGCCTGGCTTTCCTACGTCAATGGCTACTCAGTCATGACCGAGCTGCCCGCGATTTGGAACGCCAAGTGCTTGGGCGCGTTAATTTTAGCTTTTTCAAGCTTTGCCTGCGGCTTGCTACTGGATCGAACCCCTAAGGATGACGGCGGTGTCGGCGCGCAGCTGGCACCACTGGCGTGGCTAGGTGCAATCTTTGGCCTAGCGTGGTGGAGTTTTGCCGGCATCAGCGAAATCGGTCAGCATGTGGATTCCAGCTTTAAACCCGCCGCAGTTATTGCGTTTCTGGGCCTAACTATGCTGCTGTCGGCGTCCGCACGCGGCGCGCTAAAATTCGACAGTTTGCGTATAGGCGCGTTAGTGCCGCTCGCGATACTTGCGCCGGTCGCAATGTTAGCAACGCAGTTCGGCCCGATTCTTGAAGAGTATCGCGGCCTAGCATTTGTAAGCTATCTAATTACCTCGATCATTAGCATGGCGCTATTGGCAAAGCCCGCCGAGCAGCCGGGCAGTCTGCCTAGCGCGCGCAGCCTTAGTTTTCCAGGTTTTGGCCTAAAATTGGCGCACAGCCTCTGGTTGATCGGCGTTTGTTTCCTAGTTAGCTTGACGCTCGATTCGCAAATGCATGGCTCGCTGTTGGGCGAAGGCCTGCGGTTCGGCCTGAATATTGCGTCTTTTGCGGTGGTGTTTTTTATGTTGATTCGCAATATTTCCGCCGTGGCAACGCCACTGCAGCAGTTCTTTGGCGACCCAAGCATCGGCTGGCGCACGCAACTGACGCAAGTGTGGGCAGTGGGAATCACGCTCGCGCTGTTTGCAGGTTCGGTGCTGCGTGGCGATAGTACGCCGTTCCACTTTTTCCCGCTGCTTAACCCGCTTGAAATAAGCTTGCTTGCGCTGTTTGCCCTACTCACCTTGGCCGCGCGCGATGAATTCGGTCAGATTAGTGAAGCGGCGAAATATCCCTTGTTGATCTTATCGTTTTGGCTGTTGACCACGTTTACTTTACGCAGCGTGGTGCAGGTTTACGATCCTAGTTTGGCGACACTGGGCCATGCGTTCTTTAATCGCACCGGGCAGGCGGCATTGGCGTTCGTTTGGGCATTGGCTGGCTGTGGTGCGATGCTGCTAGGCCATGCAAGATCGCGCCGCCCAGTGTGGTTCGCAGGTGCTGCGTTGATGGGTGTGGTGCTGGCAAAAATGCTGCTGATTGATCGCCATAATTTGGGCGAACTGCCCGGCATTTTCGCGACGCTAGGCGTGGGCGCGCTGCTTGCCACGGTCGGCTATTTTGCACCGGTGCCGCCGGTGCAGCAAAGTCCAAACGCGCAGCAGTAGCGGTGCAACTTTAAGGGGTGCTGTCTTGGCATTGGCAAACAGCACCTCTTTCGACCACGGCGCGCTAAGCCGCAATTCCTCCAATCTTCTTAGGGCGGCCACCCAATCTACCATTTTGTCTTGCTGCAGACTTTTTCGCGGAAGTCGCGGCCGCCGCACCGTGTTTGCCTAGTTCAGCAGCTATCCAACGCTTAGACTCCAGGAAGCCTTCCAACAAACTGGGCAAGTAAATGTCCGCGTCTAAGCGCGGAAAGTGCACGCCTAAACCCGATGGCGAGATCACCGTGGCGAGATCACCGCACCCACTAAATCAGCGGGGTGTGCATTTTCTAGCCCTTGCGCATGTTTGGGTGCGAACGTAAGCTCCAAGCCAGAATCAAGCTCGATTACAACGCGCGCGACACGCCGGTCATAACGTACTGACACAACTGTCGGGAACGCCGCCTTTAGCTCAGCGCCACGTCGATTGGCGGCGACTATTACCGAATCAGAAATTCCCATGTATTTGGTTCCATTGTTCGGCGCGCCATAAGCTTATGAAAACAATGGATTGTTTCGCCACGCACGCAATGGCAATGGGAGGAAGCTAATATTTTCTTGGTGATGTGGTCGAGTGAATATCTGCTCTGATCTGATCAAGCTAAAACCTACACGCCCGGCAAAAACACCCGCACCAGCAAGCCCCCGCCCGCGCGATTGCTCAAACTAATGCGGCCACCGTGCGCTTCGGCGATTTCGCGCGCGAGCGCTAGACCTAGGCCGCTGCCGGAGCCATCCTTGGGCGTACGTTTGGTCGAATAAAACGGTAGCAGGGCGCTGGTCATGACCAACTCGGACATGCCACTGCCGCGATCGGCAACTGCTAAGTTGAAGCCGCTTTGCGTGCCATTGTTGCTGGCGTAAACCGATAGGCTGACCTGTTTAGGCTCAGATCCGGCCTCAACTGCGTTTTTGACTAGATTGATGAGCAGCTGCTCGATTTGCACCACATCTATATCGCCAGAGGCTTCCGGGCAACTGCCGATGATGCCAGCGCCGCCCGCCGCGATCACGCGCTCCAGCAAACTTGGCCAATGCACCGGGCTGCGTTGCGGCAGCGGCAATTTCGCGACGCGTGCGTAGCTGGCGATAAATTGCGCCAAATGCGCGCTGCGTTCGCTGATTGTGGCGAATACTTTCGGCAACGGCTCCAGCTGCCCGCGTGCCAATAGCACCGCACCGCTGTGTGCCATCGACGAAATCGGCGCTAAGGAATTATTGAGTTCATGGCTAATCACGCGGATGACTTTTTTCCAGGTGGCAACTTCCTGGCGCGCTAATTCTGTGGTCATGCGGCGTAGCAAAACCAGCCGATGCGGGCGCGCCTGCAGCGTGAATTGCCGCTGGGAAAGATGAAAGATTTCTTCGCTACCGACCGCGCCAGCGTCTGCTTGTTCCAACGTCACCAGGCCCTCGTGCTCAGTTTCGAGTGCTTCGCGCAGGGATTTCGGCAGCCGTGCAATTACCGCATTCCAAGTTTCGCCTTCAAAGCGTTTACCGGCATTGAAAAGCTCGCGCGCGGCTAAGTTACACACCACTACCCGCTGATTCATCGCCACTAGCACCAGCGCGGTCGGCGTATTTTGTATCAAGGTGTCGAGCATCAACTCGCGCTGGACTAAGTTCACGCGTTCTGAGCGCAGCGTGTCGCCCAAGCTGTTTAGCGTTTGCGTCAACTCATTTAAGCTGGCGTTTTCGGGCTTTGTGATGGATGTGGAAAAATCTTGATCGCGCCAGGCGGCAACTAAGGAACTCAGCGCTTTCAGCTGCTGAGCAAACGGCAGCCACAGCACGTATTGATAGCCAATGCCCAGCACGATTGCCCCGACCAACGCAGTAAAAAACGCACTTAGGTGGTATCCATATCCATAAAGCACGTTGACGGTGGCAATCAATAGCAGCAGCGCCAGCACGAATCCTAAAAGGTGCAAAACGCGCCGCATCAGCGTTCGCCGCGCGCAATCCCGAAGCGCTCCATGCGCCGGTACAGCGATTGGCGCGTCATGCTTAGCGCTGCTGCGGCATCGGCGACAACATTGCCGCTCTGCAAAAGCGCGGTTTCCAGCTCGGCTCGGCTCGGCTCTTTCGCGTTAACTTGCGCATGACTAATTTCAACATGCTCAGCAGGCGCTAAATCCGGCAACGCCAAATCATGTGTCTCGATCACTTCGCCGCTGCACATCAAGCTCGCACGCGTCATCACATTGCGCAGCTCACGCACGTTCCCGGGCCAGCTGTGACGTTTCAACGCTGCCTGCGCATTTAAGCTTAAGCGCACGCCATCCAAGAACGAAAGGGCCAGCGGCACAATGTCGGCTAGGCGCTCGTGCAACGGCGGCACCACCAAAGGCACGACGTTCAAACGATAGTAAAGATCCTCACGGAATAGTCCGGCGCGAATTTGCGCTGGCAAGTCGGCATTCGTGGCGGAAATGACGCGCACTTTTACCTGCCGAGTTTTAGTTGAGCCCAGGCGCTCGAAGCGCCCAGTTTCCAGCACGCGCAACAGTTTCATTTGCCCGCTCAAGCTCAAATTGCCGATCTCATCCAAAAATAAAGTGCCACCGTCGGCGGCCTCAAAGCGGCCTTCACGGGCTTTCGCGGCACCCGTATACGCACCGGCGTCCGCGCCAAATAGCTCTGCCTCAATCAAATCCACCGGCAGCGCACCGCAGTTGAGCACCACTAAATTGCCGCCCCGCACGCTGGAGTTGTAGTGCACGATTTCGGCAATCCGCTCCTTGCCCGCGCCATTGGGGCCGCTGATGAGCACCGCCACATCACTGGGCGCAACGCGCGCCGCCATCTGCACCAGTGCTTGCATCGCGCTTGAAACAAACAAGCCACCGCGCAAATCAATTTTGCCGAGCGCCTGAGCACGATCCGCCGCGTCGGTTTGCGCGGCCTGCGTCAAACGCGCAGCCAATGCGCGTTGCTCGCTCAGCTCCAGCAAATTACGCACGCTGATGCGCAGTTTTTCATCGTGCCAAGGCTTCGCTAAATAGTCTGCCGCACCGGCCTTCACCAGTTCAACCGCTTGCTCCAAATGCGTCCAAGCGGTCAACAACACTATTGGAATGTCGGGATTCAGCGCACGCAGCTGCGCAAACAATTGCAAGCCTTCCGCGCCGCCGGTGGTATCAGTGGAAAAATTCATATCCTGAACCACCAAATCAAACGGTGCATCGCCCGACTGCGCCTGTTCGAACAATGACATCGCTGCGGTCGGGCTCTGTGCTCGCTCAGACTGATAGCCATCCAGTGTGAACAACAGAGCAAGCGCGTCGAGGACTTGCGGGTTGTCATCCACAATTAGAATCCTTGGGCTTTTCCCAGGTGGGCTATTCCCAGGTCGGCTATTCCCAGGCGGGCTTTTCTCTGGTGTGCTTTTATTATTCATACCGCTTTTATATTGCCTCGATCAAAAGTAAAGCCACAGAACTACGGCTTGGGGTACAGGTGTTACATTTGGTGCCAGATACAGCGTTGACGTCAGACTTCCAATTGTCATCCCGGCGTATGCCGGGATCCATTGGCTTTTCAGGTGCTCGGTTTTCGGCATAAAACGGTCGTACGGTCAAAATGGTTCCCGGCCTGCGCCGGGATGACGGTCAGCCAGGCATTGCAGTGCGGTGTTAGTTGTTGTTTGTTGGAATTATGCTTTGCTTGGAGACTATGGGGCATTTCGTGTGATCGACCCAATAATTCATACTTGCACAATCAGGCTAGACCGTGCGCGTGGCAATCGCTGGTGATACCTGACTGGCGCGTTGCGCGGGCCGATACACCGCAATTTGCCCCAACACATACACCATTGCCACACCCACCAGCACATAAATCGCGGGCAACATCGCGACATTCGCTTGTTTAGCAAACCAATAATTCAAACCATAGGCCATGGCCACACCGAGCACCGCACCGGCGGTAGTCAGTAACGCGTTTTCAACTTGAAACTCGCGCACGATCGCCGAGCGTGTCGCACCCAATGCGCGCCGAGTACCAATTTGCTTGGTGCGTTGCGTGACCCAAAAACTGGCCATCCCGACAATGCCGAGCGCGGTAATGGTGACTAGCAATAGGCTTAACCCGCTCATCAGCACGATCATCGCGCGATCACCGGCATAGCTTTCTTTGCGCATTTCAGCGATAGAGCGCGACTTCGATCCGATCACGCGGCTGCGGTCTGCTTTTGCCAGCACCTCACGTGCCAAATTTTGCACGCGATCTAGCTGCCCAGGCTTGACTCGGACGACCCAATTGACCGCAACACTGGGGCGAAACGGCATAAGTGACGTGTTTTCCACAGCATCAGAACCGACCCAAGGGGCTTGTAATTGATCATAGACGCCAATCACCTCGGGGCCATTTGGCGTGTTGTCAGGCCCGGGCAGGATTTTGCCGATCGCCGATTCGCCGGGAAATAGCTGATCCGCTAAGGCTTTGGACAGCAAGATTACCCGTGGCACTTCCGAACCACGGGGTGCTATCGTGGTGATTTCGCGCGCATCAAAGTTACGCCCAGCAATCAATTTCACGCCTAAGGTAGCTAAGGTATTTTCATCGGCATAATAAGGGGCGGAGGAAATATCCCGATCATCGTCGGGGCCAGTTTGTAAGGTGGTGCTGGAGCCGCCGCCGCTGAGCGGCAAACTGTCTGTTGTGTAGGCATTCTCTACCCCTTCAATTGCCAGCAAACGCGCGCGGTCGCTGCTAAAGGCGGCGCTGGAGTCATAGCTTTTCGGATCAATAGCGACACTGCCAAAAGAAAATACTTGCGACTCATCCGTGCCGCTGCCGCGCGCCATTTGTTGGCTGCGCGTAGCGATTAGGCTGAGCGCGTTGCTGACAATGGCAAGCGTAATCGCGATCTCTAGCAGCACTAAAATGGCTGCGGTTTTACGTTTCAATAGTGCGCGAATGATCGGGCCCATGATCTACTCCAAATTTAAGTTTTAATTAGTTTGTAAGTTTTAATTAGTTTGCTTTCAAAGCATACGCAGGCGGTAACTGGCTAACCCGCCATGCGGGCAAAATGCCAGCGAGCAGCGTTGCGCCGATGGAAATTGCCGCTAACAAGCTCAGCATCGGCAAATCGAGCGTGGCAAAGTTTTCAAGTTCAGTGTACAGGCCACGCATGCTCAGCAGGCCTAACTGCGTCAGCAGCGCACCCAGCACTGCGCCAGCGGCACCCACGGCTGCGGCTTCAAAAAGATGCTGGATAAAGATTGATTTTTTCGAGGCGCCCAAGGCACGCCGCACGCTTAACTCACTGCCGCGCCGCAGGAACTTCGCCAACATCAGGCCCACTGCGTTAATAAGGCAAACCAGTAAAAAACCAATCGACACATAGACAAATATTTTGCTGTCCTCAGGCACCACTTTTGCTGCAGTCAACCATTGTTTTACATTCAACAGATGGTTGTTGCGGGTGGTATCTTTAAAGCGTCCGAGCGCATGCTGTTCATCCGCATAGGCATCAATAAATTGCTGAAACTTAAGCACCGCCGCCGCATCTTCCAGCTCCGCCCAATACTGAACCCACACGCACTCGGACTGTGTAAACGCGGCCCAGCCATCGCCGGGCGACTCAAAGCAGCTGGTATTGCCCATTTGGGTGATTTGCAAATCAACGGCGGTCGAAATCGGGAAAAATGCCTCATCCATATCACTCAAACTGCCGTGATTGAGATCATAAAATTTTGGCTTGGGATCAAAGCTTTCCACTACGCCAGTTACAGTGTAGTGCTCGCCGCCCAGCTGTACTTGCTTCCCCACAGGATTAGTTTTGCCGAATAAAGTCTCTGCTAATGGCGCGGTCAACACCGTTACCCGTGCTTTCTCGGCATCGTCACTGTCCGACCAAGCACTGCCATAGATAAATTTCAGTTCAAACAGCTCGAAAAAATCATTGCGCGTCGCCCGAAAAATATGTCGAGAGGGGGCAATTTCGGGATTTTCCGACTGCACTGCGACTTTGGTCACATACATCGCAGTTTGGCGTTGTGCTGGCGCGCGCTGCATCAGCGCGGTTGCGTCTTTATAGGTAAGCTGATCCGGCGGGGCCTCGCTATTGTCCCGATTGGTGGGCGCATCGCCCTTCCAGGCATCCAGCTGTACCGCAAATAGTTTGTCGGATTTTTGCGGGATCGGATCGGAGCCATAGCGCGCCACGATGGTAAGCCCAGTCATAGTAGCGGCAATGCCTAAGCCAATGGCGATCACCATCAGTGCCGTCAGCGCCCGGTGTTGCATCAGCCCACGCAGGGCCAGGGAAAGATAATAGCGCGTCATCATAAAACTCCGTGATTGTTGGCGTTAAGCGGCTTCGCGCATGAGCGATTCGACGCGATTCATATCCACCAATTCGCCGTCGACGACGTGCACGTTGCGATGTGCTCTACGCGCGAGTTCTGGATCATGGGTCACCATAATGATGGTGGTGCCAGCGGCGTTGATTTCTTCCAGCAACGTCATCGTCGCGCGCGCCATCGCGGAATCCAAATTGCCCGTGGGTTCATCAGCCAGTAGCAATTTGGGGGAGCCCGCCAGTGCGCGGGCAATCGCCGCGCGCTGCTGTTGCCCACCAGAAAGCTCGGCCGGATAGTGCTTCATGCGCGAACTTAAGCCGACGCGCTCAAGTGCTTGCTCGATGCGTTGTTTGCGCTCCGCCCCAGCCATACGGCGATAGCGCAAAGGTACATCGACGTTGTCGAACAAATTTAAGTCAGGGATCAAGTTGAAGCTCTGGAATATGAAGCCCAACTTTTCATTGCGAATGCGGGAACGCGCGTCGTCATTCATTTTGTCAACCGAAACACCGTCTAGTTCGTAGCTGCCTTCGCTAGGCTCTTCTAACAATCCGGCTAAATTGAGGAAAGTGGTTTTACCAGAGCCGGAAGGCCCGGTGACCGCAAGAAACTCGCCGGCTTTTACGTGCAACGAGAAGTTGCGCAACGCATGCGTTTCCACCAATGCAGTGCGATAGTATTTTTTGATGTTTGTCATTTTTAGCATGTTAGTTTCCTAGTTGTTTTATGCTGTTCGGTCGGCGTCTATCGCACCGAAAAACTGTTAGTGTCCTTCCATCGTCAATGCGAGCGCAGTGAAGCAATCCATTTTGCTCAGCGAATAGCGGCGCGAACAATGGATTGCCACGTCGCTGCGCTCCTCGCAATGACGAGGCAATACTTTTGATCCTTTTAATACCTATCAAATCACTCAAGCAAATTCACCCGATCACCGGTAACGTTAGTGGGCAAGCTCGAAACTACGACCACATCGCCCACGTTCAAGCCGCTCTTAATCTCAATTTTGTCGGTGGAAAAGCTGCCCGTGGTGATCGCCACGCGTGCTAAGTGATTGTCAATTCGCTTCCAGGCAAAGCGCCCACCTTCGGCATCCAAAAAGGCACCGCGATCAACTAGCGTGACGTTTTTGCGCTCCTCAAATTTAATGCGCACATTCAGGCGCTGGTTTTGCCGCAGGTCAGTCGGCGGACTGCCGGAAAAACTTACGCGCACAGCCAACGTGCCGTCTTTGATCTCGGGCGATACCAAGCGCACGATTCCAGGCACGCGCACGGCACCAAGCTCGACCTCGGCATTCAAGCCCACGCTTAAATCGGCGGAATAAATTTCTGGTACGGAAACCTCAAGTTCCAGCTGTGCCAAGTCGACCAAGCTAAGCAGCGCAGTATTGGCCGCGACGTTGGTGCGATCCGCAACGTTGAGTTGCCCAACGACACCGGCGAAGGGCGCGGTAATTTTCAAGGCCGCAACTTGGCGCTCAAGCTCGACCACCGCAGACGCTTGCCGCGCCACCAAAGCGGCGCGATTTTCGAGCTCTAAATGCATCGCTTGACGCTCCAAACTTAGGTCGCGTTCGGCCGCTTGCAATAAAACTTCGGCGGCATCAAGCGCATCTTTTGCACGCAGGTGATCAACCTGACTGATCGCATGCACCGTCAGCGCACGTTCGGCGCGCTGCCATTCACGCAGGGCGGCGACTTGGGCAATGCGCGCGGTGTCAAGCTCACGTGCTTTTGACAAGGCGGCGCGCTGATTTGCGATGCCCTGGCGCGCGGCGTCGGATTTAAATGCGAGCAAGCTCGACTGCTCTTGTGCCAACACCGACATCAGCTCAGGGCTTTCAATCTCGGCTAACACGGCTCCGGCTGCAACCAAGGTTCCCGCTTCCGCAATAAAATGCACCACACCGGCACTAGCAGCAAAAAGGTTAGGGCTGCGTGCCGCTACGACTCGGCCGAAACCGGTCGCTTCGCGCACTAAATCGCCACGCGTGACTGCGCTAAATTGCAGTGCTGAGGAGCGTACCGAGTTGCCGCCTAAATAGCGCAGCACTGGCATTGCCACAATCCCCAGAACGCCTACAAGCAACACCGCGATGACCACGTTGCGCCACTGCCTTAATTTAACGGTGCTCGGTGCAAGCGCTGAATCTTGTGCTTCGGTGTTGCGAAACCTAGGCGTGGTTGTGAACGAGGAGTCGGACATAGCATTTAGTTCTCAAAGGTTAACGTTGTTATGCAACCCCCGTGCCAATCTATAAACGTCATCTATCTATATGATTTAGTTGACTATTTATTTGCCTCATCGAGGCCAATCTCCTGTACGGA
>JBBQBR010000024.1:0-11104 GCA_038317875.1 Lysobacterales bacterium | reverse complement strand
TTATAGCTTAGCCAAAGCCGGGCGCAGCGTGCGCATTGTGGATCTAGGCGTACCTGGCGCTGGCGCAAGTTTTGGCAACTGCGGCATGATTTCGCCTTCGCATGTACTGCCCAACACCCTGCCCGGTTTGCCGTGGAAAGCGTTTAAGTGGATGTTCCAGAAATCAGCGCCTTTTCGCGTGGTGCCGCAGGCGAACATGGAATTTGTCAGCTGGATGTTTGGCTTTTGGCAGCGCTGCAGCCGCGCCCAAGTCGAACGCAGCGCGCCGGCAATTAGCGCGCTTTTAGCCAGCTCGCGCACGCTGTTGCACACATTGATCGAAACCGAAAAGATGCAGGTGGATTACGGCCAAGACGGCTGCCTGTATGTCTACGCCACGCCCCAAGCGTTTGAGGCTGAGAACGCTTGGCACCCGGTTTATGACGCATGCGGCGTACAGGTTAACACTCACGACCGCGCAAGCCTGCTAAAACTTGAGCCAGCGCTCAAAGATCGCGTTTATGGCGGCTATCATTTTCCGGGTGACGCAACTTTGCGGCCTGATTTGTACGTAGCCGAGCTGGTGCGCGTGCTTTTCTCGCTCGGCGTAGAAATTAATAGCGGCGTCAAAGCGACGAATTATCATGAAGATTCGGGCGGCGTACACTTGCACACCGAGCAGGGGGTGATTCAAGCGCGTGAGGCGGTATTGGCTGCGGGCGCGTGGTCGCCCTTACTCAGCAAAACGCTCGGCTTTCGCATCCCGATTCAGCCGGGCAAAGGTTACAGCATCACCATGGCGCGGCCCGAAAACTGCCCGAAGCATTCGATGGTGCTGAAAGAAAGGAGCGTGGCTGTAACGCCTTGGGAAAGCGGATTTCGATTGGGTTCGACGATGGAATTTGTCGGCTACGATCAGTCCTTAAATCCGACACGCATTCAGGCCTTGATTGATGGTGCGGCCGATTTTTTGCATACCCCAACCGGCGCAGGGCCACACACACCGTGGTATGGCTGGCGCCCGATGACGCTAGACACCGTGCCGATTATTGACCGCGCGCCAAATTTGCAGCGGCTTTGGCTTGCGACTGGGCATTCGATGCTGGGTGTTTCGATGTCGACCGGCACTGGCCGGTTACTTGCTGAGCTGATGACCGGTGCAAGCCCGCATATCGATCCAAGGCCTTATCGATACGGAAGGTTTTAGCTGCACACGTCAGGTGTAGCGTCAAAAGAAACCCGTTCTTACTTATTTTCGCGTGGCGCTGAACGAAACCCGTTCGCGCTGAGCCGGTCGACGCATGTAGCAACAAGTTTCGTGGTGCGCAAACTACTTCGCTTCGTTAGGACGTGTGCGGCTCTGCCCTTCGACGGGCTAAAGGCGCGAACGGATCAATTTACGCATTTTGGCTGACAATACATCCCGCATAAAAGCACAACCCACGCAGCACCAAATCTTCGATAAAAAGCGGGGTCAGCGCGTCCAAGCCCGACTCCAGCTCAGCCGCAGCGCCACCGCTAATAATCAGTTTTGCCGCCGGAAAATCTTGCGCCACGGCTGCGATTAGCGCGGTACAGGCACGCACGCTGCCGGCACCTATGGCATCCGCCGTGGAGCGCCCCAAGGAAACGCTCGATGTACTGACGCTGGGCAATTCGGCAGTCGCACGATGCAAACTGGCGCGCATCAAACTTGGGCCCGGCACGATCAAACCGCCCTGATGTATGCCCCTTGCGTCCAGCACATCAATCGTCAGCGCGGTTCCCGCCATCGCCACACACAAGCTTGAATTCGCCGCTAGGTCAAGCGCGCCCAGCATTGCCAAAAAGCGATCCACGCCCAAACGTTCTGGCGCTTCGTAGCTATTGGTCCAACCTGCAAATTGCGCTGGGGTGCACACACGTATTACTTCACAACCCCAACGTTGATTTATTTCGATGATCAAATCATCCGTATGCGTGCCTGCGACACTGGCGAGCCAAACCTTTTGCGGCCGGACTTCTAAAAAAAGCGCATCCCAAACGGCGCTCGTTTTGTTTGGCACAGCATGCGTGAGCGCCGACAGCAACCTAGCACCTGGCGCAGGAAAGCGCCAAGCCCATTTCAAACGGGTATTACCCAAATCGAGCAATAGCTCATCATTGATCGACATTTGTAGTGCGTCAGCTACTCATCAAAACGCAAGTGCTTGACGCTCTTGCCGTCGCGTTCGATCAATTTTAGCGCTTCGATGCCAATTTGAATGTGGCTGTTGACAAAGCTTCCGGTAATTTTCTTGTCACTTTCAGCGGTCTTTACGCCTTCTGGCACCATCGGCTGATCGCTGACCAACAGCAATGCGCCGGTCGGTATTTCATTGGCGAAACCCACCGCAAATACGGTTGCGGTTTCCATATCAATCGCCATTGCGCGAGTGGTGCGCAAGTATTCTTTGAATTCTTCGTCATGCTCCCAAACGCGGCGGTTGGTCGTGTAGACCGAGCCGGTCCAGTAATCGTGGCCTAAATCCCGGATCATCGTTGAAACTGCACGCTGCAAGCTAAACGCGGGCAGTGCGGGCACTTCGGCGGGCAAATAGTCATCGCTGGTACCTTCACCGCGAATCGCTGCGATTGGCAAAACTAAATCACCCAGCTGGTTTTTACGCTTCAAACCACCGCATTTGCCTAAAAAAAGCACTGCTTTTGGGTGGATCGCACTTAGCAAGTCCATAATCGTCGCCGCGTTTGCGCTGCCCATTCCGAAGTTGATCATCGTGATAAACCCGGATGTCACATTCGGCATCGCTTTATCGCGCCCCTGCACTTGGGCGCCGGTCATTTGCGCAAACACTTCTAAATAGCCACCAAAATTAGTCAGCAAAATATAAGCACCGAAGTCTTCCAATTCGGTGCCGGTGTAGCGCGGTAGCCAGTTGCTAACAATTTCATGTTTTTCTTTCATTTGCGTGTGCTCGCTTCTTTTATATTTTTCGTGCGCTATTCTCAGGGTTAGACCTAAATATTACAAAGAGCAATGATCAGATGAGTAAAAAACTTGCTGCGATCGCAATTTCGGCCATTTTGACCGCATGCGCGGTGGGCCAAAATGTCTCAAAATCGACCTCTCCCGCACCGATAAGCATTAACGAAGCCCGCTATAAGGCCGACCTAAAGGAAATTTCTTCTGATCATTACGAAGGCCGTGGCCCCGGTGCGGTCGGCGAAAAGCGTTTTGTACCCTGGTTAGAAGCGCAATTTAAGGCAATCGGCTTGGCTCCAGGCAACGGCGACAGCTATCTGCAAGCGGTGCCGATGACTGAAATTACCAATGAAATTTTGGAACCATTAAGTTTCAACCTCAAAGGTGCAGTGACAACGCTCAAGCCTTTTGAGGATTTTGTGCTCAGCTCACGCGATCTAGCCACGCAAGTCAAACTAGCCGACTCTGAGCTGGTTTTTATGGGCTATGGTGTGGATCAGTCCAGTGAAAATTGGAACGACTATAAAGACGTTGACGTTAAGGGTAAGACCGTGGTCGTGCTGATCAACGACCCAGGATTTCACGTCGGTGATACCAGCCTATTCAACGGCAAAGCAATGACTTACGCCGGCCGCTGGGGCTACAAGTTTGAAGAGGCTGCGCGCAAAGGTGCTGTTGGCTGCTTGATTGTGCACGATGATTTGGGCGCAGGGTATGGTTGGGACGTGCTCAAAAACGGTGCCGCCCGGCCCGAGTTTGAGCTACCCGTCAAAGCGGGGCAGCAAGCGCCGTTAACGGTTCAAGGCTGGATTAGCGCGGGCACTGCGAACACCCTATTCAGCAATGCCGGGCTTGATTTTATCGCTCTGCGAACGGCCGCGAACAAGCGCGGCTTCAAAGCGGTGCCGCTGAGCACCACCGCAAGTGCTGTGATCGGGCACAAAATCCGCACCGCGACTAGCCAAAACGTTATGGGGCTGATCAAAGGCAGTGAACACCCAGACGAAGTAGTGGTCTACACCGCGCATTGGGATCATTTGGGGCGTAATTTCGGCTTGCCCGGCGATCAAATCTTTAACGGCGCGATTGACAACGGCACGGGAATCGCTGCGTTACTCGAAATGAGCCGCAACATTGTCGCGCAAAAACCCAAACGTAGCGTGCTGATGTTAGCGGTGACTTTGGAAGAGTCCGGCCTGCTCGGCAGCCGCTATTACGCGGAAAACCCCGTGTTTCCAATGAATAAGACGCTGGCCAACATCAATATGGATGCGCTTAAATTGATCGGGCCTAGCAAAGACGTGGAAGTGGTTGGCTTTTCGAATTCTGAGCTAGAAGACATACTCAAGCCCTTTGCCAGCGCCCAAAACCGTATGCTGGTGCCTGAGCCTACACCGGAAAACGGCTTTTACTTCCGCTCTGATCACTTCAACTTTGCCAAAAAGGGCGTGCCGGCGCTGTATGTCAAAACCGGCCAGACGCACGTGGAAAAAGGTTTTGCTTACGGCGCGCAATGGGCAAAGGATTACAACGACCTGCGCTATCACAAGCCCGGCGACGAATATGACGATAAAGCCGACTACCGGGGCATCGTGCAAGATTTGGAACTGCTGGTGCAAGTTGGCCTAGCCGTGGCGAATGGCAATACTTGGCCGAATTGGTATCCGAAATCAGAGTTCCGCGCGATTCGTGACGCTTCAATGGCCGCCACACCTGCGGCCGCCAAACAATGAGCAACATCGTTCGTACCCGTTTTGCGCCCTCCCCGACCGGCGATTTGCATCTCGGCGGTGCCCGCACTGCGCTGTTTAGCTATTTGGAAGCCAAACATCGCGGTGGTGAATTTATTTTACGCATCGAAGATACCGACTTGGAGCGCTCCACGCCCTCAGCGGTCAAGGCGATTTTGGATGGCATGAGCTGGCTTGGGCTGCACCACGATGATGGCCCGTACTATCAAACCAAGCGCTTTGCGCGCTACCGCGAAGTCGCGGAAAAACTGCTGAATGAGGGCAACGCCTATCGCTGCTTTTGCACAAAAGACGAGCTTGAGGAAATGCGCAACGCCGCTGAAGCGAACGGCGAAAAGCCGCGCTACAACGGCTATTGGCGTGACCGCAGCGAAGCGGTGCCACTGGATGCTAGCGGCGCACCGATCAGGGGCGTAATTCGCTTTAAAAACCCGCAAATCGGTCAAGTCGTGGTGAATGACCGAGTTCGTGGCAGTGTGGTGTTCGAGAATGCCGAGCTGGACGATTTGGTGATTTGGCGCAGCGACGACGCGCCGACCTATAATTTTGCTGTGGTCGTGGATGACGCCGATATGGGCGTGACCGACGTGATTCGCGGCGATGATCACCTCAACAATACGCCGCGCCAAATCAATATTTATCAAGCACTTGGGTTAACGCCACCGAGCTTCGCGCATTTGCCAATGATTTTAGGCCCGGACGGCGCGAAACTGAGCAAGCGCCATGGCGCTGTGAACGTGATGCAATATCGCAGCGATGGCTTTTTGCCGCACGCGGTGCTGAACTATTTGGTGCGCTTGGGCTGGAGCCATGGCGATCAGGAAATTTTTTCCATGAGTGAAATGATCGAACATTTCAGCGCCGATCGCGTCAATCACTCGGCCAGCCGCTTCGATGTCGAAAAGCTGACTTGGCTCAATCACCACTACATCAAAACGCTAGCGCCCGAGGCCATCGTTGAAGAATTTCGCTGGCATTTGCAGCAGCAGGAGTTGGCTGAAGTACATGGCCCAAGCGCGCTGGATTTGATTGTGGCCTTGCGCGAGCGTTGCCCAACTTTGAAAGATATGGCGGAAAAATCCGCAGTGTGGTTTAAGCCGGTGGCAAATTACGATGCGGCGGCGGTGACCAAACAAATCAATCCGGTGTCGCTTGGTGCGCTAAAAACCTTGCGCAATAATCTTGCCAACCTAAACGAATTCACGCCCGCCAATATTCACGCTGTTTTAGAAAAAACCCTGGCCGAACTGGGTATCGGCATGGGCAAATTGGGGCCGGTAACACGCATTGCGATTACCGGCACCACGGTTTCGCCAGCGCTGGATCAGACTATTTATCTAGCAGGTCAAACCGGTGCGCTGGCGCGCATGGATGCATTATTGGCGGCGTTTCCGGTTTAGCCTTGGGGGCTATTTTATGCAGCATGCCGCAGCGAATTAATTAGGTGTAGCATGCCAACTCCAGTAGTTTGTATAAAAAGCGGTGTCGCTATGTCGAACAGAAAATTTGAACAATTTCTTGAAACCCAACAACGGCTCTTGCCGATGGACGCCAGTGAGCGCCGCACTTGGTGGCTAGAGCGACTGGAGGAGTTTTACGCCCTAATTGAGAGCTTTTTGACGGACTACATTCATTCTCAGAAAATTTCGATTACGCGAATGAAACTGCAAATCAACGAGGAACTAACCGGGCCTTATGACGCCACTGCGCTCACAGTTCACGTCGGTGCAAACGAGGTTAATCTGCGTCCCATCGGCACGTATTTGATAGGCGCAAGGGGACGGGTTGATCTGGTCGGCCCCGTGGGAAAAGTTCATTTTGTGCTGGTTGAAAAAGACGCAAAATCACCAACGGACGGCACCAGCCTTAGCTGGGAGTGGAAAATTTCAACTCGCCCGCCCAAGATAAAATACTTCGATGTCAACCGCGAAATCTTCCTAGATGCACTCATGGAAGTTGTGAATGGCGAAAGTTAAGGAACACATCGCGCTGTCGGGAAATAATCAAGATATCGACGAAATCGTCGCCCATTTTGACGATGTTTCGAACTCGCTAAAATTGTTTTTCAGTCCAACCGCACCCAACTTTAGAGAGAGATTTAAGGGCTATCAAAGCCCAGAGATAAATGCAGAGCTCAACTTACGCCTATCTGAGACCGATACCGCGTCTGGGTTCACGCTGCTAGCCAGTTTAGAAGCCAGCTTTCGAACCGATTACTACCTGCGCGTCAACATGAAACGTAAAGACTTGCTATCTCAAGCCTTTTTTGCACTCTATCAAAGCAAAGGGTTGAGAGTTTCGCTTGAGGAAGACATCTTAGAGCAATGGAAAGTCTACGGCAAAGCAAACAACCAATTGATCGGCGAGCTTCGTGGCGCATTCAAATTTCGACACTGGCTTGCGCACGGCAGATACTGGATCCCAAAGCTCGGTCAAAAGTATGACTACTATTCGCTTTACGTCCTTGCCGAACGCGTCCTGACAACATTTGCATTCATAGACGGCAAGGGAAAGTGATTGAATCCTACAGTTCTAAACCAGCGATGCGATGGAACCCAACACTTCCCAATCTTATTCGTTGGATAGCCTGTGGAAAAAGCCAGCTTCCGCTTTGGCGGCAGCAATTCCTCAATCCTCAAAGCCATCCACATACAGCGCCACAATATCGGTATCTGTGGCGACGTCGTTGCTGGCATCGGTATCAGGTGGATTGCTTGCGGGCACGATCCGGGCGGTGTGGGTGATGCTTGCAGGCTCTGTCGCGGTGACATCAGCACGCACTGTGTAAATCACTTCACCGCCTGCAGCGACGTTGATTGCGGCAATAATGGCGCCGGTTCCACTCGCTGCATGGCAGCTAGAACCGGCAGTTGCGGTGCAGGTGTAGCGATAATTACTGAGCCCGTCGGGCACAAAGGCATTGAGCTGTGCGCTCGAGTTGATACCGCCTAAGTTACGCACGCGAATAAGATAGACCGCCTCGCCGCCACTTTGAACATAGCGCTTACCATTGCTTATGCTGACTGCAAGATCGGTACTATTACCGCCTGTTAGGGTGTGCGCCTCGGTGGCGCTGCTGTCCAGAAAATTACTGTCCGAACTATAGCTCGCGGTTAGCGTGCGCGGCCCATTGCCCTGCATTACGAGGCTAATCACTGGATTGCTTAGCGAGAAAGGTGCGCTGCTTTGATTTAGACCGTCGCTTAGAGTAATGATGCCGTTCAAACTTGACAGGGGTGCAAAGCTCGGTGCCAGCACTTCCAACTGATAGCGCACCGCGACTGGGGTATTGGACGGCGATGGGTCGGGCAAGTCTTCCAAAATGCGCAGCAGGGTCGCGGCCTTGTCTACCGGGTGTACTTCGTTCGCGTCAGCGCTGACAAACACCGGACTGCCGCCGTAAACCGCCAAGACCAGCTTCGCCGAGGCAATGGGCGAAACCACATTCGCGCAAATTGCCTCGGCGCTACCGGGCGGGGCAGCAATCGCGCTCAGGCTGCATTGCACGGTGGCGCCCACGGGTAAAGGGACAACACTCACCGTTCCGGTCGGTGCCAAGCTACCGGTCGGATTGCGGACCCGCACCCGCACCGTAAAGGGTTGCCCAACCACAGTGCTGGTCGGCGTGCGCTGCTCGACGCTGACCACGGGCACCGCTTGAATGATGATAGTGAAGCTCTGAGCCGCAGTTGTGAGCGCGCTGCCACCGGCGCTGGCATCGTCGCTCAGGCTGATACTGACGGTGGCGATACCGGCTGGCCCTGCGGGGGTAAAGCTCAGCGTGCCAGCAGCGGAAACGCTGGGTGGGCTGGAAAATAGGCCGGGATTATTGTTGCTGAGATTGAAACTGAGCACCTGTGTAAAGTCAGCATCGCCATCATCAATCGCGGTGGCCCAATTGCTAATCACCTGCGCGCCGCTAATCCCGGGCGCGATAACTTGATCAGCGCCCTTGATAAAACTCGGCAAATCATTAATTGGATTAACCGTCAACACAAAAGTCCGCGTGCTGATATCTGTGCCATCACTAAGATTAATTGTGATTGTACTGGTGCCAGAGAGATTCGCCGCCGGGGTGATGCTCAAGCTGCGATTGCCGCCGGTGCCCGTGAGCGCAATATTTACCAGCGGAATCAGCGTGGTATTACTGGACAGCGTGCTTACCACCAGGGCCGTCGCTGGCGTTTCAACGTCTGAAACGGTAAACGCAATCGCTGCGGCGGTGTCTTCATTCGTGCTTTGCGCGCTGACGGCGGAAATGCTGGGTGGGGTATTGGGTGCCACGGTAATACTAAAATTCTGAATCGGCGAGGTTAACGGTCCTGGTCCTCCTGCGCTGCCATCATCAGTCACGCTAATACTGACATTCGCCGTGCCGGGTGCGCCGGTTGGCGTATAGCTCAGCGTGCCATTGGCAGCAACGCTGGGCTGCACAGTAAACAGCGCGTTATTGCTATTGCTGACATTGAAGCTCAAGGCCTGCACGAAATCAGGGTCGCCATCGGTGATCGCAGTGGCCCAATTGCTGATGCTTTGCGCGGTGTTGGTGGCAAACAGCAGCGACTGATTTGCACCCACGCTGAAACTAGGTGGGTCATTGACGGCAAGCACGGAGAACGTGAAGGTTGTGGCGCTGCTATCCGTGCCGTCGCTTAACGTCATGGTGATGGAGGCAGTTCCCGATTGATCGGGGGCCGGCGTAATGACCACCGTTCTGTTGGCACCCGCGCCACCGAATACGATATTGGCAACAGGCGCCAAGGCTGGATTGCTAGAGGTCGCGCTCAGCGTCAGGCTTGCCACCGGGCTATCAATGTCACCCACGATAATTGCATTCGACCCCGAGGCGGTGTCTTCGAGAGTTAAGACAGAGCCAAACGGGTTAAACGTTGGGGCGTCATTGACTGGATTCACGGTCAGGATGAAGGTGCTCGCACTCGTGTCGGTGCCATCGCTGACTGTGACAGTAATGCTGGCAGTGCCGAATTGATCGAAATCTGGCGTAATCACCGCCGTTCGGCTGGCGCCAGAACCGCCGAAGACCACGTTGCCGACCGGCACCAAGCTAGGATTGCTCGATGTCGCGCTCAGCGTAAGGCCCGGCACCGGGCTATCGACGTCAGCCAGCGTGATTGCAATCGGTGCCGTCGCAGTATCTTCATTGGTGCTGAGATTGCCGAGTGCTGCAATTGTCGGGGCGTCATTAACCGGGCCGACGCTAATCGTGAAGTTCTGCAACGCTGATTGATCGACGCCGCCATTCGCGGTGCCGCCATCGTCAAAAAGCTGCACTGAGAACGTTGCACTGCCGTTTGAATCCGGTGCGGTGGTGTAGCTCAATGTACCGGTTGGGCTTATCGTCGGGAAGACGCTGAAATTAACGGTGCCGGAAATTGGCGTGACCACAAATGTCACAGATTGAAATACCTCTGGATCATGCGGGTCAATCGCCGTGGCCCAGCTCGGAATGCTTTGCGGGCCAGCGTCTTCAAGCACGCTTTGATTGGCACCGGCGGTGAAAGTCGGCGCGTCGTTGACTAGGCTGGCGCTAATCGTGAATGTCTGCGTTGCCGATTGATCAACGCCGCCATTCGCTGTGCCGCCATTATCATCAAGGCGCACTGAGAACGTTGCAAAGCCGTTTGAATCCGGTGCTGTGGTGTAGCTCAGCGTGCCGGTTGGGCTTATCGTTGGTAATACGCTGAACGTTAAATCGACGGAGGAAATTGGCGTTACGACAAAGTTCACCGTTTGAAACACCTCCGGATCACCCGCGTCAATTGCCGTGGCCCAGTTCGCGACGCTTTGCGGACCAGCGTCTTCGAATACGGATAGATTTGCGCCAGCGTTAAATGTCGGCGCATCATTGACCGGGCCAACGCTAATCGTGAAAGTTTGATCTGGCGACTGATCGACACCGCCATTTGCAGTGCCACCGTTATCCATTGCGTGCACGGAAAACGTTGCACTGCCGTTGGAATCTGGTGCGCTGGTATAGCTCAGCGTGCCTGTCGGGCTTATCGTTGGGAATACACTGAAATTCACGGTGCCGGAGATGGGCGTGACGACGAATGTCACGGACTGAAACACCTCGGGGTCATGCGCGTCAATCGCCGTGGCCCAGTTCGGAATACTTTGCGGGCCAGCGTCTTCAAACACGGATTGATTTGCGCCAGCGGTAAACGTCGGCGCGTCGTTGACCGGGCCAACGCTAATCGTGAAGTTCTGCAATGCCGATTGATCGACGCCGCCATTCGCCGTGCCGCCATTGTCTAGAAGCTGCACGGAGAAGGATGCACTGCCGTTTGAATCCGGTGCGGTGGTGTAGCTCAACGTTCCAGTTGGGCTTAAGGTCGGGAATACGCTAAAACCCACGGTGCCGGAAATGGGTGTGACGACAAAGTTCAGCGCC
>JBBQBR010000023.1:0-11422 GCA_038317875.1 Lysobacterales bacterium | reverse complement strand
AGCACGCGACAGAGTGCGAGCCGTTGCGTCATGCCGCGCGAGTACGACCCGACGCGATCGTGACGGACGTCCCAGAGCCCGTAGCGCTCGAGCAGCATGTGCTGGGCCTGGAACGTATGGGTTTTGCTGTGCTGGACTGTCCGGTGCACTCGCCACATCTAGTCGATCGGGGTGCGAAGGATATTCCCCGGGCCCAATTTCAAATGCTATTAGCTGAATTTAGAGTTGCGCGAGTTTGGCAAGCTGGCGCGTGGTTTGAGCCCTGGAATCGACTTTGCCCGAAATAAATCTGGCCTATTCAGTTCTGACCCCACGCCTAGTCACACCAGCATCCGCCGGTGTCCATCTGTCGCCTTGCCACTAAGTGCGGCAACTCCATGGGTTGTGGCTTTCGCCGGAAGGACGAACTGCGATATGGCTACCCATGCAGTTCTGGACTCAGATAAATCTGAGCTTAAATCGTGCGTAGTCTCATGTTTTGCGACAGGTTTGCGCGATATGGTCATCAGACCGCTGCAAGACTAGACGACCAGCTAAATAACAGTTGGTTTTCTATTCGTTCTCTATTACTCTCCACACATTCAACTTGAGGTTCCAAATGTCTAAACCCGTTGCCGTCCCAGCTGCAGAAGAAAATAAGCGTCGCGCTCTTGCTGCTGCGCTCTCACAAATCGATAAGCAGTTTGGTAAAGGCGCAGTTATGCGCATGGGCGATAAAACTTTGGAGCCCGCCGAAGTGGTTTCCACGGGCTCGCTGGGCTTAGATTTGGCGCTGGGCATTGGTGGCCTACCGCGCGGTCGTGTCGTTGAAATTTACGGGCCAGAATCTTCAGGTAAAACCACGCTTACCCTACAAGTGGTGGCATCCGTGCAAAGGTTGGGCGGCACCGCCGCGTTCGTGGATGCAGAACATGCGCTTGATCCAAGTTACGCGGAAAAGCTTGGCGTGAATGTTGATGATCTATTGGTCAGTCAACCGGATACGGGCGAACAAGCGCTCGAGATCGTTGATATGTTGGTGCGCTCCAACGCCGTGGATGTGGTGGTCATCGACTCGGTGGCGGCATTAACGCCGAAGGCGGAAATTGAAGGCGATATGGGTGATACCCACGTGGGTTTGCAGGCGCGGCTGATGAGTCAAGCGCTGCGCAAATTGACGGGCAACATCAAACGCTCTAACTGTTTGGTGATCTTCATCAATCAAATTCGCTTAAAAATCGGCGTTATGTTTGGCAGCCCGGAAACCACTACGGGTGGTAACGCATTGAAGTTTTATGCGTCCGTCCGTCTAGATATCCGCCGTATTGGCAGCGTCAAACGCGGCGATGATGTGGTTGGTAATGAAACTCGCGTTAAAGTGGTGAAAAACAAAATGGCGCCGCCATTTCGCCAAGCCGAGTTTGAAATCATGTTCGGTGAAGGCACCTCACGTGAGGGCGAAATTATTGAGCTGGGCTCTAATTGCGGGATTATTGATAAGTCCGGCGCTTGGTATAGCTACAAAGGCGACCGAATCGGCCAGGGCAAAGAAAACGTGCGGCAATATTTGCGCGAACACAAAGCGATGGCGCAAGAAATTGAGGGCTTAATTCGCGCCAAATTGATGACGGTGGCAACACCAAGCGCGCGTGTCGAGGAAGATGCGGACGAGATCTGATTAGATTTAGCCCAGGCTACAATTCGCCGCATACAAGTCGCGCAAAGTGATTGGCAAGCGCGCGCCGCAGCTTGAAGAAGTGCACCGCTCCGCCGCGGTGGACTTAGGCGACATTGTGTTGCAGGCCGCGAGTGCGTTGCGAGCGAATCGCGGTATTGTTCGTGCGAAGCCGGATCGTGGGTCGCCTCCGCGCCGCGAGGAAGTTCAGCTCCGCGCCGAAATTTCGCTCCGCGACGAAATTTCGCTCCGCGACGAAGTGGATGCAGTTGTCGGCTCGCGCGCTGCATTTGTTGCAAAAAAGGGGGCAGTGGGGCGGGTTAATTCGCCCACACGAAAAGCGCGTTCTGAAAAGACGTCGTCGGTGGATCCGGCGACGCGGTCTAATGCCAAATCGTGGCAAAAAGCCGCACCTGATCCGGAAAAATTGACGCCGCAACACGCATATTTGCGTGCAATTGCGCTGCTGTGCGGTCGGGATTACAGCCGCAAAAAGATGGCAGAAAAACTGGCAACGTTAAGTTTTGCGAGCGAGGTGATCAACGAAACCCTCATTCGCCTGAGTACAGAAGGCGCGCTAAGCGATACGCGTTTCGCGGCGTCCCGAACGAACGGTTTGATTAATCGCGGCAAAGGTCCGCGTGCCATTCAAGCGAAGCTTAAACAAGCCGGGCTTGCAAAAGAAATGATCGCGAATGCCTTAGGCGAGTTAGAGATCAACTGGACAGAGCGCGCACGTACGCTTTTAAACAGAAAATTTGGCGATAAGCCACCAAGCGATCACAAAGACTGGGCCAAACGCGCACGTTTTTTGATCGCGCGTGGCTTCGATGAAGCGAGCGTGCGAAACGCGCTGAGGTCGAAAAAATCATAATTTGCGGCGCTTTAGGCGCTAATATCAAAAAAAAGTTTGACTTGGGAGCCAATGATGAAATGGATCGACGCCCAAACACAAAGCGGCGATAAAGTGGCGCTGGGTGTAAATAGTGATGGCACCTTATTTGCCCAAATTGATGGCGTTGAAACCGCACTTGGCAAGCCAAGTCAGTATCAAGCGCGCATGGGCGGTAGGCTGCCACACAGCTCCAGTCGATATGCTGAAGTGAATTTGCCGGAGATCGGCCTTTTGCGAACGACTGAAATCGACGTCATTGATGCTTGGTTTGCGCATTTGGACTTATCGGGCGAACGCCGTAAAAAGCATGTTTCGCCCACTACCATTGGCTTGACCATTCTTGGGTCGATAGCGCTTGCGATTGTGCTGGTTTTTTGGCTTGGGTTGCCCTGGCTTGCGCGCTTGGCGGCACAACATATACCGGCAGATTGGGAAAAGTCCTTGAGTGCGGGCACACTGAGTAGTTTAGAAGCGGATGGTTTTAACCCCTCACTCATTAGTTTGGATGCGCAAAGTCGCTACCGAAAACTATTTGATGCGGTGGCTAAGGGTTCTAGTTACAGCAATCCGATGACGCTTGAGTTTCGCAGCTGGACCGATCCGAATGCGTTTGCTATTCCAGGTGGTGTTGTGGTGGTAACCGATCAAATGCTTGCGCTGATGACTACGGATGACGAGTTCAGCGCGGTCATGGCGCACGAAATTGGGCATTTGGAAAAGCGCCACGGTATTCGCTCGGTATTGCAGCAAGGTGGCGCATGGCTGGTGGTTGGCTTGCTTGTCGGCGACACATCGGGCTTGAGCTATATTGCAACTGCGCTGCCCGCAACCTTGGTGGACAGCGCATACTCACGCGGTTTTGAGCGCGAAGCTGACGATTACGCATTTGCGCGTTTGCGGCAAATGCAGATTAGCCCGAGCGCGTTTGCGGCACTCATGCGTAAAATGCAGGCGCAGGCCAAGTTGGCTGGGTCAGGTGGGCTAAAATACTTTTCATCGCATCCGCCGACTGATGAACGCATTGAGGCCGCTGAGCGCGCCGCGCAATAGTCTGTTTTAGGTCTTTTTGTTGATCATTTTGTCTTTTCGCTTTTCCACGCAGAACCTTGATTGATTGGAATCCCGTATCCATGTTGACGATTGCGTTATTTAGCACTGCCCTGGCGTTGAATACTGCAACGCGGGGATCCGAAAGCTTCAATTTCGCCCCCAACTTGGATCAATCAGCTTCATTGCCAGATATGGCAATGGAAGCGGCGCAAAAAGTCCGTGACACAGCACCGATTGTTGCTGATGTCCGCGCTGATTTTTCCGGCTTGGCGCCCATGCGTGGCGGCGCTTCCGGGGCGTGGGTGGTGCGCGCGGGCTATCAAAGCGTCGAGCAACTGAATCTATTGCGTGCGCGCGCGGCACCCTGGCGGGTTTATCCCGAGGAAAAGGTGCTGATTATCGAGGTCAATAACCTATTTGAGTATGATCAATTAATTCGCGACGGCTTCAACGTCCAAATTGACGCGGAGCGAACCGCGAGCTTCAATGCTCCGCACCATCACAGCGCCGAGCAAATCAACGCTGGACAAGTCAACGGCATCGGTGGTTTTAGCTGCTACCGCACCGTTGAAGAAACCTACGCAACGGCCGAGGCTTTAGTCGCACTCAAGCCGCAAATTGCAGAATGGCTGGATATTGGCGACAGTCGACTCAAGCAGTTGGGGCAGGGCGGCTATGATCTGCGCGCATTGCATATCTCCAACCGTAGTATTCCCGGCCCGAAGCCGGTGTTGATGATCCAAAGCGCCATACACGCACGTGAATATGCCACCGCAGAAAGCGTGACGCGTTTCGCGGAGCAATTGATTAATGGCTATGGCAGCAACCCCGATATTACGTGGATGATTGATTATCACGATATCAATTTAGTGCTGGTAGCAAACCCGGACGGGCGTAAAGTTGCTGAAATTAGCGCAACGCGCGCGCAGCGTAAAAACCGTAATCCGCTCTATTGTTCGACCAGTTCCACCACCGTGGGCGTTGATTTAAATAGGAATTATCCTTTTGACTACGGTGGCCTGGGCACATCGACGAATCCATGTAGTGATACCTACCGCGGCCCATCGGCGCTATCAGAAGCGGAATCAGTTGCATTAACCAGTTTTGAGGCCAGTATTTTCCCGGATCAACGTGCGGAAACGTCCTCAAGTCCACCAGATCAAACTACGCCCGTTAGTTTGGATGCGAGTGGGGTTTATATCGATTTGCATAGCAATGGCCGTGGGACTTGGTTTCCTTGGGGAAACACGAACAACGGCTCCGCGCCGAATGCGACGCAGTTACAAACCATTGCTCGAAAGATCGCTTTTTTGAATGGTTTACCTGCGGCAAGAAGCAGTGTTTTTGGTGCCATCGGCGGTGCGACCGACGACTGGAGCTTTGGTACGTTGGGCGTGGCTGCGCTTACCATCGAGCTTGGCGGCGCTGATTTCTATCCGCCGTGCGTGACCTATGAAGATACGATTGGCCCACCCGCTGTCGCCTCATTTTTTATGGCGGCTAGGACCGCACGCGCACCTTATCGATTGCCTGCAGGCCCCGATGTGCTGAATTTGACGGCTGTCAGCAACGCAGGTGGCGTCACGCTAACCGCCAGCGCTAATGACGCGCGCTTTTTGCCCGCGACCGAACCCACGCAAGCTATTGCTAGCGTAGCGCTTTACAACAGCGTGCCGTGGGCAGCCGGCGCCATGCCGATCGCTAATTTTGCAGCTGCCGACGGCAGCTTCAACAGCACCATTGAGGCGGTTACGCTAGACCTGTTGGACGCTCAATTACCTACGGCCGCAAACACACTGTTTTATGCGCAAGCAACTGACGCAGCGGGGAATAAAGGCCCGGTCAGTGCGGTATTTTTAAGCCCATCGGGCGCAATTTTCCAAAGCGGCTTTGAATGAATCGCGCAGTCGCTGCTAGACGATAAAAATAAATCGATGAAAATTATTTCACTCAATCTCAATGGTTTGCGCTCGGCATCAACCAAGGGCGTATTTGATTGGCTCAAGGGCCAGAATCCGGACGTGGTGTGCGTGCAAGAAACCCGCATTCAGCACGATCAGCGCGAGAAAGAAGTCAAAAAAGGCACCGTTTTTGCGCTAGCGAATTACCACCATGAGTATTTGGATGCGCAGGCCAAAGGCTATTCCGGCGTCGCAATCTGGAGTAAGCGCAAACCGGATGCCTACTTGTCGGGCATCGGCGTGACCGATTTTGACTCCGAGGGCCGTTGGTTGGAGGCGCAATTTGGTGATTTGAGCGTGATTTCCCTTTATCTGCCAAGTGGAAGCTCAGGGGATGTGCGTCAGGCGTTTAAGTTTCAAAGTCTACATTGGCTTAAAGCGCACCTGAAAGTGCTGAAAGCATCCGGCCGCAAAGTTATTATTTGTGGCGACTGGAATATTGCGCATCAAAATATTGATATTAAAAATTGGCGTGGCAATCAAAAGAACTCAGGCTTCCTGCCCGAAGAACGCGCGTGGATGACGGAGCTTTTGGCAGTGGAAGGCTGGGTTGACACGCATCGCAGCGTTAAGCCTGATGCTGTGGAATACACCTGGTGGAGCAATCGTGGGCAGGCGTATGCCAACGATGTCGGTTGGCGTATCGATTATCAAATCGCCAGCCCGAATTTGGTGGGCGCGGCAAAAACGGCCACCGTATATCGGGAGCCCCGTTTTTCAGACCATGCGCCGCTGGTCATTGAGTACGCGCTTTAGTGGCCGTTAGCGCGGTGAAGAATGAAACTGCTGAGCGCGGATACTATTCTGGCGTGCGCGGCATCGCGCGGGCGTTCGGCACACCTGCGGCGCTAACCATGCTGTTTTTAGGGTTTGGCAGTGGCTTGCCATTTTTGCTAGTCGGTGTAACGCTGGCAATTTGGCAGCGCGAAGCGGGCTTTACGCTAACGGAAATTGGTTTAATGAGTGCAGCGAGCTGGCTGTATTTGCTAAAATTTTTGTGGGCGCCGCTATTGGATCGTTATCCGATGCCGTTTCTAGGGCGCAGGCGCGGATGGCTATTGGTTTCGCAAATCGGCGTTGCAGCTTTTTTAGCATTGATGGCGGTTTTAGGGCCGAAAAATGCTGAGTTTGTATTTGTGCTGCTGATGGTTGCCACCTCTTTTTTTGGCGCAACGCAAGATATTGTTGTCGATGCTTATCGCACTGAAATTGCGCCACCTTCCGCGCAAGCTGCGCTGGCTGCGATGTCGACTTTGGGTTACCGAATCGCCTTGATTACTGCAGGCGCGGGTGCGCTTTATGTGGCGAATTTTTTCGATTGGCGCACTGCCTATCTGGCGATGGCGATATTAATGACCTTGCCGATGGCCGCGACATTGGTTGGCCGTGAGCCCAATGTTTCCCAGGAAACCTATCAGGAAGCCCGCCGCCTAGATTTCGCCCAGGCTTTTAGCGCGCCATTTACCGAGTTTTTTACGCGCCACGGCACCTTGCTTGCAATCGTGCTGCTTATATTTGTGGGCTTATTTAAGTTTCCCGACCAAGTTATCGGCGTGATAGCGGGGCCTTTCTATTTGGACTCAGGCTATACCAAGCTTGATATTGCCAATGTTTCAAAGCTTTATGGCGTTTGGATCGGAATTTTTGGTGCATTTATCGGCGGTGTTGGCGTGGCATTGGTTGGTATTAGGCCGATGCTCTTAATCGCGGCATTGGCTGTGGCTGGCTCAAACATTGCATTTTTACTCATGGCGCAAAACCCCGGGCAAATTTGGGCCTTTTACGCGGCGATCAGTGCCGACAATATTTCTCAAGGCTTTGCTGGCGTCGTATTAGTGGCATTTATGGCCACGTTAACCCACCCGGCACATACCGCAACGCAATTTGCGTTACTTGTATCCTTAGCTTTTTTGCCCGGAAAATTGGCCAGTGCAATTTCCGGCTTTTTAATTGAAACACTCGGCTATGCCAATTTCTTTCTGATGAGTACCGTTACCGTTGTCCCAGCGCTGCTATTACTTTTGTGGCTTTGGCCGCGTATTGGCGACTTGGTGCAACCCGAGTCTGCTGATATTGGCCGATGATTGAGTCTAACGACCATCCTGTCGGGCATTTTGTTAGCTTTCCCGCGCGGGAAATCGCATTTAAGCATTTCGAAATTTTTTATAGCTCTGTTAAGCTAAGCAAATGCCTGATTTATTAGTTCGCGCCATTGACGATGCCCTAGCTGAGCGTATCAAACGCTACACGCGTGAACGTGTGGAGCCTTTGAACACGTGCATGCTCGAGTTGCTGCGCGCGGGTCTGGAGCAATTTGAAGCGCGTAGCGATGAAAAGAATACGGCTGCACCCGCAGCAAGTGCCGCAACATCGCCAGCCGCTGGCACTATGCCGAACTACGGCGCGGAAGTGATGCGGGAGACTCGAATTTTAGGCGGCACCTGGAATAGCGATGAGGCTTCCGCGTTTCGCGAAGCCTTGTCGGCTATTGAGCGAATCCCAGGTGGATCGAACTTTTAGTTTGTGGGATCTTAGCTCGCTTGCACCTCAAGCTCTTTCACTGAGCGGTTTTTTGAATTGCGCTCGCGTGAATCGGCGTTTGACTCGTCATTCCGGCGCATGCTGGAATCCAGTTGTGCTGCCGCAGCCTTACTGGACACCGGCATTCGCCGATGTGACGAGGTTGTTGATTCGCGTCGATGTGACGCGGTTATTAGAATGACGAATTTACCCCACGCAATTTGGCTAACGCTCTTGATGCTTGTCATCGGCGCGATCTTTCGTAGTTTACGGGTGTTACCCGATAACGCAGCGGACGTGATCAACAAATTGGTGCTCAACCTATTGTTGCCTGCGCTGGTTGTTTCGGTTGTCAGCAAACTGACATTCAGCGCTTCAATGCTGCTGGTGCCGTTGATTGCATGGTTGGCGATGGGCGCTTGCGCATTGGTGATCCAGCTGATCGCGCGCGCACGCAAATGGCCGCGGGATGTAGAAGGCGCACTGCTATTGACCGCCGTTTTGGGCAATACCGCCTTTCTGGGTTACCCTTTGACCCGCGCTTATCTGGGCGAGTCCAGTTTAGGCACAGCGGTACTGTATGACCAACTGGGCAGCTTTGTCGTGCTGTCCACGTTCGGTTTATGGGTAGCGGCCAGCTACGGCGGTGCCAAACCGCCGACGCTAAAGTTTGCGGTGCAGCGCATCTTGACCTTTCCTGCGTTTATCGCCTTGTGCGGCGCATTGGCGCTTAGTTTTTTTGATATCCCTTTGACCGGCGAAGTCAAACTACTGCTAGATGATGTCGCCGCACTTTTGGTGCCACTCGCCATGTTCGCGGTGGGCTTAAATTTTTCCATTGTGCCGCCACCAAAACAAGGTATGCCGCTCATAATTGGCTTGAGCGTAAAAATGCTGCTGGCGCCTTTGTTAGCGTTGGGTATGGCGCAAGTGCTGCTGGATCGCGAATCGATGCAAGTCGTAGCATTTCAAGCCGCTATGCCGCCGATGGTCACCGCCGCCGCACTGGCTGCAAGCGCAAAATTAGCGCCGCAGCTGGCGGCGGCAATGGCTGGCTTGGGCACCGTATTGGCGATCTTTTGGCTGCCATTACTGCATTTTTGGTTGGTATGATGACTGTAGTTAAATTTCCGAGTTCTATGATCGCTCAAACATTAGCGCCGGGCCTTTACGCTGCAGTTCTTTTTTTGCTGTCGTCAATCGCGGTCGCTGAGACCGCAAAAGCGCTATCGACAGCGGCTGTTGACGATGCCAACGTGGATATGTCGGAAGCGTTTGCCGAGGTCGAGAAAATCATCACGGCTCGGGTTTCCAATGCCGAAGATATAGAACTCGTCAAAGATAGCGACATCGCCGATTGGATCGACTTTGAGCTTCAAGTTGACCCGCAAGCATCTGCACAGTGGCAGCAATTGGATACAAAAGCCCGCCGAGCGCGCATTGATGAGGTTCGCGCTTTTTACGTAAAAATGGGTGTGGATATCACCGTGCCGAGCAATATGACATCGGTCGAACGCAAACAGATGTTGTTTATCGTGCAGGTTCATCACGTAAAAGTGAAAAAATTAAACGCTGCCCGCGAACTGATGGGAAGCTTCGGCTCAGCCCAGTTCCGTCAAATTAAAACTAGCTGCGGACGTTTGCTGAATCAATATCAAAATGTGCGTTCGTATCGAAATATTGAGGTGCCAGACGATTTGACATTTTTGGACCCTGACTTGCTCAGAATTCAGGGCAACCGCTGCGTCATATTTTTGCAAAGACACGTTGGGCGCGGCTACGGTTTAGAGGTGAAGCAAACCGATCAGGGCTTAAAGCTTTTTCGTTTTGATGAATTTGAGTCTTGGGAACGTACGGAAATTGTCGATTGATATTGGCCGCACGCCAAAAACTCAGCGCCCCATTGGTCACATGCTTTCACTCAAACCAACTTCGTACCTCAGCCAAACGCGTTACTAGCGCGTATTCGCTCATCGGTTCCATCGCACTGCCCCAAACCGGGCGTGGCCAGCAGGCATCGCCTTCAAAGCGCGCGATCACGTGCACGTGCAGTTGGCGCACAACATTACCAATGGCACCAATATTGATCTTGGTGCAGTTGGTTTTCGCTTTTAGCATGCGCGCGGCGCGCATGGTTTCTTGATGCAAAATCTGCTGATCTTGCTCATCAAGTTCAAACCACTCCGTAACATTTTCCCGCTGCGGCACCAAAATCAACCATGTAAAGCGTAAGTCGTTAATTAAACGCAGCTCGCTCAAATTCCACTGACAGACGGCAATGGAATCTTTCGCAAGCTGGGAATGCAGGTTCTGTGGTGCCGGCGTCAAATTTGCTGCAAGCATGGGCTGGTTTAGAATCGCACGACGCCAGAAATCGAATAGGTTTTGATTGGATCAGAAAAATCCGCGCCAGCATCGATTTGAATGCGCTCGAATGCCCAGCCTAAGCCCAGCGTGTAGTGCATTTCTGAGTCACCTTTTGGGAATAAAATCGAATCAGCAAATTGTGCTTCCGTGGTTGGTGTGCCTTGAAAAGCGAAGCGGTGATCGGGATCACGCCAAACGCCAGCACGCACGGTAAATGGGGTATTAAAATCAGAAAACACGTATTCCGCACCCAGACGCAGCTCGACGCCCGAATCAAATTCGACTTTGCTGTCGAGTTCCTCACGCAAAGGATCATCACTGAGCGTGCTGTAGTCGACGTAGTGCGCATCAAACCCGAGCGCGAAGTTGTCCGTGGCCCGATAGGCGACGCCGACGCCGAATTGATGCGGAATATTGAAGGAACCTTTCCTAAACAGGGTATTTCCGGCATCGTCCGCCGCGGCTAGCTTGGTATCGAACTGTGCACCGCGTCGATAAGCCGCGCCGATACTTAACTTGTCGTCAAACTTATAAAAAGCACCGAGCGTGTAAGTCATTGACCCAGTGCTTGCAATTTCTGTTTGCCCAAACACCGCTTGACCATCTTCAGCACGCAACGAGCCTGCAGCCAATTCAAAGTCGGTGTAGACCGCGCTCATGCCAACGGAAAAATGATCATTGATTTCATAAGCACCGGAAAGCCCGTAATTAATGCTCTGCGCATCAATCGTTGACGCTGCCTGGCGAATAAAACGCCCGGCGGGTGTGCCCGGAAACCTGATTGGGATTTGAGCTTTCACAAATGTGTTTTGGAAGTCCAACTCAACATTGCGATAAACCGCCAACGCCCAGCCGTCGCCGGGTAATACGTAGGCAAAGTAGCTTGGATTGAGCGTGTCGCTTTTGGATTCGCTTTCAAAAACCGTGTTGTTGATTGCGCTGCCGCCGGCCACAAAGGCCGTTTTGTAATAGGTG
>JBBQBR010000022.1:0-11526 GCA_038317875.1 Lysobacterales bacterium | reverse complement strand
TGTGGTGGTTGGCCATAAATTGCGCCAAGTATTTCGCTGGGAATGCCTCAATACCAATGCCAGGAGAAGACCAAAGCGCGGAGGCGATTGGAATCAAATGATCTTGCGCGAATATTTCGCTGTAGCCCTCAGCTTGCAGATATTCGCCCACCGTCGGTCCAGGCTCAGCGATTGTCAGCAACGGATGCGGCGTTTGATAAAAGCGCTTCAAATCCCGAATAAGCCGCCAAAAACTCGGGCTGAGTAAATTACTGCGCTGCGCAAAAAGCTGATTGACCGTGGTGGCGTTATATTCTAGGCCGCTGCGCTCGTTTTTGACGCCAAAACCCATCAGCGTGGGCTGATCCTCCACACCCAGCTCGCGCAAAAGGCGCACGAAATTAGGGTAATGATTTGGGTTAAACACGATAAAGCCAGTGTCAATTTGATAGTGTTGATTGCCAACCGCAATATCGTGCGTATGGGTGTGACCGCCCGCGTAGTCATTGGCTTCAAATACCGAAACCTCGTGGCGACGCTGCAAAAGGTAGGCGCAACCCAGCCCAGAAATGCCACTGCCAATTACTGCTATTTTTGCCATTGAATTATGTCATTGCATCTTAAATTTACTGCTTTCGGAACTTGGCGTGGCCCTGACAGAAATCCGTTCGTGCTGAGCTCGTCCAAGCATTTAGCCGCAGTCCCCGTGATGCACAAAGTGCTTCGGCTGCGACAGTATTTGTGCGGCTCTGCCCTTCGACAAGCTCAGGGCGAACGGTTCTTTAACTATTCAGCCAACTTAGACTTTTCACGCGCGGCAACGTGCGCGTTTTTGAAGTTCGCCGGCACCGTTTTCAAGTCCCAAATCAGCCCCATCCAGCTCAGCATCTTCAGTCCATAAAAGGTTAGGTCATACTCCCACCAGAAAAAACCCTGCCGCACTGAACCTGGGTAGTGATGGTGATTATTGTGCCAGCCTTCGCCTAAAGTAATGATGGCTAAAAACCAGTTGTTTCTGGAATCATCGTTGGTTTTGTAACGGCGTGTGCCCCAAACATGCGAAAGCGAATTGATCGTCACAGTGCCATGAAACAACGCAACAGTGGACACAAAAAAACCCCAAATCAACATTTGTGGGCCACTCGTGCCAAGGCTAGGCACAAATTTCTCAAGTAAAATGCCTAGGCCCAACATGAATCCCCCGAGCACGAAAGGCATAATGAGATCAAAGCGATCTAGCAGCTTGAGCTCTGGAAACTTAACTAAGTCGGGAATCTGACTTTCATTGGTACGAAAAGCGCTTTTGCCCATGATCCAACCCATGTGGCTCCACCAGAACCCGTGCTGCACGGGCGAGTGGAAGTCCTCTGGTTGGTCAGATGTTTTATGGTGATGGCGGTGATTCGCAGCCCACCAAAGCGGGCCACGCTGCGCGCTAGATGCACCCCAAAGGCCCATAACAAACTGAAATGTACGCGAAGTCTTGAAACTCTTGTGTGAGAAATAGCGGTGATAAAACCCGGTTATGGCAAACATCCGCAGCACATAAAACAGGACTGCAACACCTAGCGCAACCCAGCTAAACCCAACAAAAAATACCCCTAGACACATTAAATGCACGCCGATAAACGGCAGCGTCCGGATCAAATCGATCTTGTCATCCATGATGGATACGGGTACTTCATCAACCGCTGTATCATACCAACGCTTGAATGCGACGCTAAAACTCCGTCGAACCGAGCGCGTTTTATCGACTGTGTTGCTAATGCCTTGCTTGGAATTTGAGGATATTTGTGACGAAAACTGGGCCATGCTGGCACCAATCTGTGATTTTGCTATTGCGGCGCGGTCACACGCGCTGTTGAACGAATCGCCGACCATTTCCTTCGCTTGCGAAACACCTTTTTCAACGGAGTGCACGGCTCCTTCAACGGCTTGTTGAACTTGCGCCTGCACATGCGCAAGCACCTGCTCAGGTGAGGGTGCGGTTGAATTTGTTGCCATAGGATTGGTTGACATCAGTTTTCGCTCTGCTCTCGCGGTTTAATTTCCACGCTCGTTTTTACCGAATTGGAGATGAAGCATGCGCGATGGGCGCGTTCATGCAGCATCGCAAGTTGTTCGCTATCCGGCACGCCCGGTTCAGTGCCAGCAAAAAATTGCACGAGCGGTCGCAATACAACGCGTGTCATACAAACTTTGCCCTCAAGATTTTTGTCCAAATAGCCAACTGCATCATCATCGTAGCTTTCGACAACAAAACCCCTGACTGAGCAAATCGCCAGGAAGGTCAACATATGACAAGACGATAGCGAGGCTGTAAATGCCGCCTCTGGATCCAAATTCGCTGGATTGCCACCGTAAGCCGCAGCTGCGGAGCCTTCGATTTTGCGGCCATTAGGAAATTCTATCAAATGATCACGGCTGTATTCTTTTTGCAAAAAATCGCCGCCGATATTGGTCCAGCGTATAGAAGCTAAGTGCTCTGACATGGTTTCTCAGGATTGCTTTAAGGTAAGACGTTTAGCCGTTTTCCGACTCGCACAAACGCGCTAACCGCGCGTTCGAGTTGCGATGTCGAGTGAGCCGCCGAAATTTGCACGCGGATGCGAGCTTGTCCTTTGGCGACAACGGGAAAGAAAAAGCCGATGACATAAATGCCTTCTTTGAGAAGTTCGGCAGCAAATTGCTGCGCGAGTTTTGCGTCATACAGCATTACGGGCGTGATTGGATGCACGCCGGGTTTGAGATCAAAGCCTGCGGCTGACATCGCCGCACGAAAATACGCGGTATTTTCAGTGATACGCTGGCGTGCCTGTTCGCCATTGGCCAGCAGTTCAAACACCTTTAGGCTGGCTGCAACCACAGCGGGCGGCAGAGAATTTGAAAAAAGATAGGGGCGGGAGCGTTGCCGCAGCATATCAATGACATTTTTCCGACCTGTAGTAAATCCGCCCAGCGCGCCGCCCAAGGCCTTACCAAGTGTGCCCGTGAAAATATCAATTTGATCGTGTACGCCATGAAATTCAGCGCTTCCACGTCCCGTGCGCCCCAAAAACCCCGTCGCATGACACTCATCGATATGCACTAGCGCATCATATTTTTTAGCAAGACGCGTAATTTGATCCAGCGGAGCGATTGATCCGTCCATACTGAACGAACCGTCTGTGGTAATTAGCCGAGTTCGGCAACCCTTCGCCGCAATTAACTGGGCTTCTAGATCCGCCATATCGCAATTGGCGTAACGAAAGCGCTGTGCTTTGCACAATCGCACACCATCAATAATGGAGGCGTGGTTCAGTGCATCCGAGATGACTGCGTCTTGCTCGTTTAATAGCGGCTCAAAAAGGCCACCATTGGCATCAAAACACGCCGCATACAAAATTGTATCTTCAGTGCCAAAGAAGCTCGATATCGTTTTTTCGAGCTGCTTATGCAAATCCTGGGTGCCGCAGATAAACCGCACAGAAGCCATGCCGAAACCATGGCTATCAAGCGCATCTTTTGCCGCTTGAATGACCTCTGCGTTGTCGCTTAGGCCCAAATAGTTATTCGCGCAAAAATTTAATACCTGTGTGCCATCGGCAAGAATAATTTCCGTTGATTGGCTTGAAACGATGATCCGCTCAAGCTTGAACAACCCGGCTGCATCAATTTCTGCGAGCTCGGTGTCAATACGATCAGAAAAATTCATAGGCTAGACTCATTCATTTGCTTAGTTTACCACGATACGACCCTTGAAAAAAAAGCGGCGCCCGAAGACGCCGCTCTGAAGTTGTGGGGTTCGCTAAAAACTATTCGGCTGGCACATAAACGTTGGTTTCAAATTGTGCTTCAGGCGTGCCGGCCGGGCTCAAATATTCTGCATACGTTTTACGGCCACTTTCAAAAGGTGCCAAACGCACATCATGCACGGCTGCGAAGGCCAAGATTTTATCTTTGGTTTGTCCCGGCAAATGCCAGTTATCCCGAATACCTAAATGCTTGGCGACCAAATAATTACCGCCTGCGGTCGTGATCGCTTTGACGTCGTCTGAAAGCTTTACGCCATCAGTTTTGTCGACCGGAATCGTGGTTTCAAACACGACGACGTAATTAATAGGGTCGCGTGAAATTTCCAGAAACTGGGGCGCTTGGGCAGTTAGGTTATTCGCAGCAATAACCTTTTCTATGCTTTCAATCGCCACTTGCCGATCACGTGGAACATTCAATGGCTGCCCAGAATAACCCTTTGCAGTGCTTGTCAACTGAAGTGCCGATGTAGGAGCTACCATCCTTTCCTGAACGCCCGCTTCTGCATAGTCCGCAGCGTATGGAGAATTTTCTAACGTCGCTTTCAAACTGGCCAAACCCAAATTAAGTTTGTCGCCTTGCTCGGTGTCTAAGTACAGCCCTCTGTATCGTTCGAGTAGGCCATTGAATTCAGTCTCGAAAGTCATCGACACTTTTACACCCACATCCAATGGATCGATTTTGATGCTGCTGATGCCTTTACGCTTGCCTAAATCCATTTTGAGACGAACCAGTTTTTCCAGCTCGCCGCCAGAGATGATTTCTTGCGAACCATTCCCTAAGACTGTGGACGTCCAATAGGCCTTCGAACCCTCGCCATCTTGCAGCTCGGAAAATTCAATTGCGGCATCTGGATCTTTGTAAGTCCATGGCTGCCAAGCGGAAAAGCGTCGCGTTGAATTCACCATGTCATAGACGTGAATTGCGGGACGCTCAATTTCGATGTGTCGCTCAATCATGCCTTTACTGGGCAATGCAAAACCCAGCAACACAAAAAAGAGGGCGGAGATAGCCAACGCTATGAGAAGTTCAATCAAAGAACGCATTGAGCGGAAATCCTTGTACGGTTCAATTTAGAAATATGTGTATATGTCGACGCTAATCTTACTTGGCTTGGGGGCGTGCGGCTAGCGAATTAGCAGATCAACAAAAGAAAGTTTTGAGGCTACGCTCTAACCAACGGCGGCAGCGTAGGTGGCTGCGTCCATTAACCCAGCTAATGGGTCAGCACTTTCGGGTTGAAGCTTGAACATCCAGCCATCTCCGTAGCAATCAGAATTGATTGTTTCTGGCGCATCGCCCAAAGTGGTATTCGCGGCAATTACGGTGCCCGAAATCGGCGAATAGACGTCGCTTGCAGCTTTGACGCTCTCCACTACAGCCGCCGCTGTACCCGCAGTCAACGTTTTGCCAACTGCTGGCAGTTCGACAAAAACTAACTCACCCAATGCTTCTTGTGCGTGCTCAGAAATTCCTACCGTGACAGTACCGTCAGACTCAAGCCTCGCCCACTCGTGTGATTTGAGATAGCGTAGGTTGGCGTTTACGTCGCTCATAAATTCGTCACTTCAGGGGTCGGGGGTGCGCAGTGTACCTTTGACGCACGCCAAAAAACAGCAAACCCCGCGATTACTCGCAGGGTTTGCTGGATTTTACCGAGCTAAATCAGATTACATGCCACCAGACTTTGACTCTTCATTGCGTGACTGTTCCTGCGGCGGCGCTTCATAGCTGGGCTGCTCGTAACGTTGCTCCTGCGGCGCCTCATAGCTGGGTTGCTCGCTTCTTTGCTCCTGTGGTGCTTCGTAGCTTGGCTGCTCGTAACTTTGCTCCCGCGGCGCTTCATAGCTGGGTTGCTCGTAACTTTGCTCTTGCGGCGCTTCATAGCTCGGTTGCTCGTAACTTTGCTCTTGCGGCGCTTCATAAGCAGGTTGCTCGTAGCTTTGCTCCTTCTGCGCCTCATAGCTCGGTTGCTCATAACTTTGCTCTTGCGGCGCTTCGTAATTAGGCTGCTCGTAACTTGGTTCTTTTTGATCCTCATAGCTAGGCTGCACATCGCGCGGCTGCTCTTGATAAGCAGGTTGTTCGTAGCTTTGCTCTAGCGGTGCCGATTCCTCATAGCTTGGTTGAACTTCCTTTTGACTCTCGTATGTTGGCTCTTGCAATATTGGCTGTGTCTCTTGCTCAGCGGTTATCGGCTCTGCATAGATCGGCTGGGCTTCTTTTTGCGCTTCATTTTCAGAAACGATCGGTTCGATTGGTTGTACCGGGTCGATGCGTCCAGATTCAGACACAGGTTCCGAGAAACCTGGGTTTTTTTCCGCCGAATTGTCAACCGGCTGCTGTGCTACTGGCTCGGACGCGACTGGCGCAACTGGCTCTGGCGCAATTGGCTCTCCGGGTGTGGGCTGAGCTAGGCCTGGTACCTCAAAGACCGGTTCATTTGCGACTACGGGCAGCATTTCCTGCACCGAAACTTCTTTAACCGTTTCTATTGGCGCGGTGATGCCTGCAGCTGCAATTTGTTGCGAGCTAATTTCATTGCCTGCGAACACCGTTGGCGCAGCGACCTGTTGCGAAAGTTGCACGGCTGCTTGTTGAGCCGTTGGCAAACCACGGCCGCCGGTGTTTACAATATTGTTGTTCGTATAATAGTTGTTATTGACGACCACAGTATTGTTAACCACGGTGTAGGAATAACACGGGGCGATGTAGACCGCGGGCAATCCAGTGCGGTAGTAGTTACTGTTCCAGCCAGAGCCGTAGCGAATATATTGCGGGTCGTAATAGCGAAAATTTATCGAACGATAGAACCGATTCGAGCCCCAGAAACCGCCAAAGTCACTCCACATCGAGTTGTAGGCGTAGCCGTAATCAAACAGCGCGGTGCGCCGACCGTAGTAGCTGGAATAGAACCAGTCGTAGTCGCGCACGGTGTAGTAACCGTCATAAGGCGAGAAAAAGTCAAAGAAATAGAACAAATCGCCGCGCCAACTATTCAAGCTAGAGAACGCATAGATTGAATTGCGACGCGGATCTGCACCGTAAACACGGCCGTAACGGTCCACCGTGTAAGCCCAACCACTGGATGGCTCCAAAAACCAAACTTCGCCATTACTAAGTACCGAATAGCTTGAGTGTGTACGTGGATCTACCATCCAACGGGTGCGTGGATCCCAGTAGCGACTGCGCAACAAAGTCGCCCCGCGAGGCGCGGAATAAGCACGTTGATTACGCACCGGAACTGCGACGCGTCGCGTGGTTTGGCTGACGTAGCGTTGTGAGCTTGCCGTCGCGCGCGTTTGAGTTTGTACGGGCCGATATTGCGCAGCTTCAACGCCAGAAGGTGAGCCTATGCTTGCCAACGCAAGCGATACTGCCACCGCTAAAGTGCCTACACTTTGACCTAAAAAATTTACTGAAACAATCGAACCAACGGTACGCATGAAATTCCTCCTTTGTGAGGGTTGAGCGCAAGATGCAGAATCAATCTTGAGCTAGTTGCCTGAATGCAGGTTCAATTTTTGCGCCTAAAACTACCCTGATTTCGTGGGTGACAGCGCGCATTCATCGGCCCGTTATCCGTTCTTTACACCTCGCCCGAATAACTGAATCGCACCCGTTTGGTAACACCGCAGGTCAACTCATAGCTAATCGTTTCCGCTGCCCGCGCAACAATTTCAACGGGCAGTTCTTCGCCCCAAAGCACGACCTCAGCGCCCACGTCGATATGCGGCAAATTGCTTAAATCCACGGTCAACAAATCCATCGAAACTCGACCGATAATTCGAGTTGGAACACCGGCAACGTGCACCGGCGTGTCGGTTGCAACATGACGCGGGTAGCCATCACCGTAACCAATTGCCGCTATGCCGATTCGCATCGTGCACGGCGCAACAAAGCTGCCGCCATAGCCGACCGCGTCACCGGCTTGAATCGTCTTAACCGAAACGAGCCGCGTGCTAAGTCGCATTACTGGAACAAAACCTAGCTCAGAGCCGGTGTGCTGGTCATGCGTGGACAAGCCATACAGCACACCGCCAGGGCGTATCCATTGCCGATGGCTGAGCGGTGCTGACAAAATTGCCCCAGAATTCGCCAGCGATTGCGGGCCTTTCAACCCGAAAGCCGCGGTGACTGTTGTGGCAACAACCTGATCAAAACAATTTATTTGAGTTTCTGTATGCAAGTTCGCGATGCGCTCAGAGGCCGATTCCTTGAGCCCGATCGCGTCAGCTTGCGCGAAGTGGCTCATCAGCATTATTTCCTTACCAATTTGCGGGAGCGCTCGCAGGCGCTGCAACGCTAATGGAAATTGATCTGCGAAAAAACCCAATCGGCGCATACCAGAATCAAGCTTTAGCCATGTTTGAATTTGCCGAGTGTTTGTTGTGCAGGGCAAATGCTCCAACATCGAAATTTGACTCTCATGATGAATAACGCAGTCGAGCGCTAGTTGCTGGATCGCCACTAGATCAGCGATTTCATCGAAGCCACTGAGTAAAACAATACGCCGGGTGATGCCGATTGTGCGTAGCCGAACTGCGTCGTCAATACTTGCAACGCCAAAGGCGTCGACCGGGCGCGTTGCGCGTGCAAGCGTTTGCGCAATCGCTTCAAGCCCGTGGCCGTATCCATCTGCTTTTACAATGGCCAAAATTCGGCTTCCGGGTGCCTTTGCCTGCACCACTGCCAAATTGTGGCGCACCGCTGATAGGTTAATTTCTGCTAGCGCGGCGCGCATAGTTTGCTAGGTTCCTGCTAATGTTTTCCGAACCATTGATAGTAACTCGGTGCTGCGAAATGGTTTATGCAAAAACGCGGGCACAGGTGCATCTGGGCCTAAACGCGAGGCGACCGACTGCTCGTTATAGCCGCTCATCAGCATCACGGCGAGCTTGGGGTAGAAGGCCAATACTTCAGCATAGACCTCTAAGCCATCGCGCTGAGGCATGGTCAAATCGAGCAAAACCAATATTATTTCTGGCCGCGCCGCCATCAAAACGAGCGCCTCGTCGCCATTTGCGGCACTAATGGTTTCGAAGCCCTGGGTGTTAAGAGTTCTACAAATCAAGTTTCGTAAGGTGGGCTCGTCGTCAACAACTAAAATCAAACCGGAGTGCAATGGCAACTTAGTCGGCGTCTGGGCCACTGCAGACTCCAGTGGCGTGGGTAGCACCACACCGGGTGCAGCGATTTCATTACCGTTGAACAAGCCAATTGCCGTTACTCGCGCGACGGATTCGAGCGGAAGATAAACTGACAGGGTCGTACCCAATTCGGGGCTGCTCAAAACTTCGATTGCGCCCCGATGCGCTCGCACGATCCCGGCGACCACGGACATTCCAAGACCTCGACCTTGGCCTTTGGTAGAGAAAAAAGGCTCAAATAATCGCGCTTGCACGTTGTCGGGGATGCCGTCGCCAGTGTCACGAACGCTTAGCTTCGCCAAATGCACGATGTCTGCATCAATGCACAGTTGCGTGCTTGGTGCGAGCGATGCGCGGGACACTTTTTCGGTTGCTATTTCAATATCACCGCCACGACCTTCCAGCGCTTCTGAAGCGTTTAAAACCAGATTTAGCGCTACCTGTTGAAGCTGAGATTCTTCGGCATGCAATACCAGCTGCTCCGGGCTTAAGTGGGTGGTGAAATGCGCCTTCTTACTCACTGAAACCGTCATTATTGACAAAATTTTGCGCAATGATTCATTCAAATCAAGTGATTTTGAGTTCAGCGGTGTTTTGCCCGAATACGCGAACAGCTGTTCGCTCAGCTTCGCGATTTGTGTCAATGACTCTGCGACGTGTTGAAGGCTATGGTCCGCATCCGATTCCTGAATCATTAGGCGCGCTAAATCAATATGACCAAATGCCGTCGTCAACAAGTTGTTCAGATCGTGCGCAAAACCTGCCGCTAAATTGCCCAAACTTTCTTCGCGCTGAGCGCGAGCGACTTGGCTTTGCAACGCCTCCCGCTCTGCCTCTAATTTCCGTCTTGGTGTGATATCTAGCAACGTAAACACGACCCTGGCGAGCGCGCCTTTAACGTTGGCTACCGTTACAATCACGGCATATAGCCAACGCATTTCACCTGCGCTATCCACCAATCGAAAATCTAAGCGGGCGCTGGCGCCCCGATCTAAAATCGACTGAATTTGCGTTTGAATCCGCGCTCGATCTTCGTGATAAATGCGCGATGTCCAGTTAAGTAGCGGCGAACTGTCGCCATCTTCGGGAATTCCAAACCACTCTCTAAAGAGTACGGTGGTGCGTAAAAAACCACTTTCAACGTCAACATCCATCCCGGCGATTTGGGCGCTTTCCATCGAAAATTCCAGCCATTCGATGCCTTTGCGCAGTTCGCGTTCCGAGCGCTCAATGTCGCTGACATCGGTCAACATTGCCAGCGTGCCTGAAAAATTACCTAACTCATCTTGCAAGGGTTTAGCGTTAACCCAGCAAAGCACCAGCGAGCCATCTTTACGTCGGAATTGATGCGAATATGACTCGCTTAGCCCTGACGCGCGCTCCTGAGACCGCTGCTGCATTTGTTTTTCTGCGTCGCTAAGCTGCAGCAGGCTTTCGGGTTTGCCCCGGAGTTCATTGGGCGCATAGCCAAAAATTTGCTCCAATTTTGGATTATTAAAAATAATGATGTTGTTCGCATCGGCAACCAAAATCCCTTCTTCCGCAGTTTCCAGAATCTGCCCCAATTGACGCGCATTGGCTAGCGCTTCTTGCTCGGCACTTTTGAGTTGACTGACGTCGCGTAAAAAAGCTAACAAATACTTGGGCTTACCGTCCGCTCCAAGCTCAGGCACATATCGCACCAACAGCCAGGGCGCGTTCGGCAATTTTTTGAATTGCAGCTCAAACTCATCGCCCAGTCCAGTGGCAAAAAAGCGATCAATACGTGTGCGGAATTCATATGCTCGTTCGGGCGAAATCGGTAACTCTGCCGGCGTGCGTCCGACAATTTCTTCAACTGGGAAGCCAATCAGTGTCGCCACAGCCGGATTTGCCGACACAAACCGCGCCTCGGCATCAATGCGCACCACGCCGTCTGGCGAATACTCAACCAATGCGCTGAATAAATTAGTTTGCGCCTTGATTTCTTCTTCAATCAACACCTGATCAGTTATTTCGCGCATTGCGCCGGCACTGCGCTCGACGACTCCAGTATCGTCAAAATAAAACGCAGTCATTGATTCGATCCAACGCACGCCCGCATCACTGCGTACGCGAAAGCGTACTGGGCCAATGGCAGTGCCCTGCAGGCCGCTCCGATGGTTGGGCAACCGCGCGTGATCCTGTGGGTCAATGCAATCTAATAGGATCGTGGTGCTTATGCGTTGATCTGGATTTAAGCCGAAGAGTTGGTAAAAACCATCGGAAATTTGATATGCATCGTTTTTAATATCGTGTTCAAAAAAATGCACGTTGCCAATTTGCATGGCCACGCTCAGGCGTTCCAGGGATGAGCGCAAGCTTTGTTCGACCGCACGCACCTCGGTTTGATCGCGGACAATGGAAATCACACTTTCCAGCTCACCTTGGGCATTTTTTATGTAGCGTGCGCCAGACTCAAGGTGCGCCAATCTTCCATCCGGGTGCTGGTAGCGATATCGCTGCAATTTTGCAACGCCCGTGTCAAATGAGCTCTGCGCAATTTGCAGCACCGAATCTCGATCTTGGTGGTGTACACGTTTGACAAACTGTTCGAATTTTTCCGGATGCCCTGTCGCAGGCAACC
>JBBQBR010000021.1:0-11614 GCA_038317875.1 Lysobacterales bacterium | reverse complement strand
CGAATCAATGTGGCGGCTTTGGTACTGTCGTTGTGACCGCGACCGGCTTGCAAAACGGCGCGCCGGACGGCATCGCACTCGTCAATGCCAGCGGCGCATTGGTGCAGTTTTTAAGTTATGAAGGTACCTTCGTGGGCAGTGGTGGTGCCGCGAATGGCGTTAGTAGCAGCAATATCGGGGTATTTGAGGACGGCACAGCCGCCGCAGGGCAATCGTTACAGCTTTCTGGCACAGGTACTACGGCCAATAACTTTGTCTGGAATGCACCACGCGCGGCAAGTTTTGGCGCTTGCAATACCGGGCAAACTTTCACTGCCCCCGACGCCGCGCCAACCATTGCGAGTATCAGTCCGGCTGCAGGCGCTAGCGGTGTGGCGTTTGCAAGTAACGTGACGGTAAATTTTTCTGAAAGCGTCACCACCAGCGGCAGCTGGGTTGCTTTGAATTGCTCAATTTCGGGTGCCAAAACGGCAACCGTAAGCGGCACTGGTAGCACGCGCACGATTGATCCAAGCGTCAATTTTGCTGCTTCTGAAACCTGCACTTTGACCGTTACCGCCGCCAATGTCACGGATATTGATGGCGTCGTGTCGCCCATGGCAGCCAATTACAGCGCTAGTTTTACCACTCAAGCCGCCGCCGATGCCGCACCGTTCGTTACCAATCTTGTGCCTGCAGCCGGTTCGGTTACCGTAGCGTTGAATAGCAACATCACAGTCAGTTTTTCTGAGGCCGTCGCCACCACCGGCACTTGGTTTGTGCTGAGCTGCTCGGCATCAGGCAATAAAACCGCTGTGGTTAGCGGCACTGGTGCTACCCGTACGCTGGATCCAAACGTTGATTTCACCTCGTTGGAAACCTGTACTTTTACGGTAAACGCTGCAAATGTGTCTGATATCGATGGCGTAGCGACGCCAATGGCGGCAAATTACAGCGCCACCTTAAAGATGGCGGGTGCCGCGACTGGCTACTACGGCAGTGCTATCACAACGACTGCTGCGGCTTTGCGCACTTCATTGCACAACATCATTGATGATCACACGAAAGTCAGTTATTCCGGCATTTGGTCAGTGATCGCGCAAGCCGAACAAGACCCAATGAACAGCAATAACGTTCTGGAAATCTATAAAAATGCGAGCTATCCAAAAGTACTAGCGGGCAATAATAACTATAACCGCGAACACAGCTGGCCGAAAAGTTTGGGCTTTCCAAATGATGGCTCGACAAACTTCGCCTATTCCGATGGCCATCATTTGATGGCCTCGGACATCACTTATAATTCGGCTCGTGGCAATAAATATTACGGCAACTGCCCCTCCGGCTGCACCGAATACCCGACTCAGGCAAACTTTAATCAAGGCGGCGGCTCCGGCGTTTACCCCGGCAATTCCAACTGGACCAACAGCGTACTTTGGCAAACTTGGAACAAGCGCAAAGGTGAAGCTGCGCGAGCGATGTTCTATATGGATGTTCGCTATGAAGGCGGTAACAACGGCAATACTGGCAGCGCTGAGCCAAATCTGGCGCTGACCGACAACGCAAGTTTGATCGCGCAAAGCAGTGGAAACACCACTGGCACCGCTTACATGGGTTTACTGAGTGTGCTGTTGCAGTGGCATATTGATGACCCGGTTGATGACCGCGAAGTGTTGCGAAATCAAATTGTCTACAACGCTCAGGGCAATCGCAACCCGTTCATTGACCACCCAGAGTGGGTCAAATGTATTTACCAAAACGTCTGTAATTAGCCAAGATTAGTATTTGACTATGTGAACTCGAACCCCGGCAAATGCCGGGGTTTTTTGCATTCGCGATACAGTTTTGCAAAGTTTGTTGTTGACGTCAGCGCGCAATTTTGCCAGCTTAAGGCGCACTTTAAGAACGGAGATCTTTATGTCCAATACTCGCTATCGCTTGGTAACTCGCAGCGACTTTGACGGCTTGGTTTGCGCCGTGTTGTTGAAAAAACTTGATTTGATCGACGAAATCGCTTTTGTACATCCTAAAGATATGCAGGACGGCAAAATTGCGATTACTGATCGCGACATCACCGCCAACCTTCCCTATGTAGCCGGTGCGCACATGGTTTTTGATCACCATGCGAGCGAGTTGACCCGCCTTGAAGGCCAGGCGCGCGACATTGCGGTTTCAGGCAATCACGTGATTGATGCAACAGCGGCGTCAGCCGCGCGCGTGGTATATCGGCACTTTGGCGGTGCCGATCGTTTCCCGAGTATTTCCAGCGAATTGATGCACGCGGTCGATCAAGCGGACTCAGCGCAGTATTCCCTAGACGAAATTTTGTATCCAGAAAGCTGGGCATTGCTCAACTACTTAATGGACGCGCGCACCGGTTTAGGGCGTTTTCGTAACTTTAGAATTTCAAACTATCAATTGATGATGGATTTGATTGATTGTGTCGGCGATTACGGCATCGAGCGCATTTTAGCGCTGCCTGATGTGGCCGAGCGCGCCGAAGTGTTCGAAAACCATCGCGGCCCAGCCACCGTGCAATTGCGCAAAGTCGCGGCGGTGCACGGGCATTTGGTAGTGGCGGATTTTCGCGATCAAGCCGTTATCTTTGCTGCCAGCCGCTTTTTGTTGTACGCGCTGTATCCGGAAACTAGTATTTCAATCCACGTGCTTTGGGGGGTGAAGCAGCAAAACACCGTATTTGCGATTGGGAAGTCGATTATCAACCGTTCCAGCAACACGCATGTCGGTAATTTATGCCTGAAATATGGTGGCGGTGGCCATGAAAACGCTGGCACCTGTCAAGTTGCCAATGAAGACGCCGAGCGTGTTTTGGCTGAGTTGATCGCGCAAATCGGTGCTGATGGTTCTAGACGATAGTCCTCTCAATTTGGCGTCTTCAGAACTATACGCTTGCTAAAATGCTTTAGCCTGGTCAGACTAGACTAACTCAAGTTGTAAGGGCCGCTACCATGTCCATGGTTAATATTTTAGAAGCAAAAACCCACCTTTCCCGCTTGGTGGAAGATATAGCTAGCGGCGTGAAGTCCAGCATTGTGATTGCCCGCAATGGCAAGCCGGTTGCCGAATTGGTGCCAATCCGCAAGTCGCCCATTAAGTTTGGCTTATTGAAGGGGAAATACGTCATTCCTGACGATATCGATGCCGACAACGCCGAAATTGCTGAGATGTTTAGCTCGGGTAGCTTGGATGTTTAGGGTACTTATTGATACGCACATCCTTCTATGGATGCTGACGGGCGACAACCGTGCAAGTGGCAGAATTCGAGCGATTCTTGATGATCCAAATCACCAAATTTATGTCAGTGCCGTTTCAATTTGGGAAGTGGCAATTAAGCATATTAAGCATCCTATGCTGATGCCGATGGAACCTAAGGTGGCCATGCAAGGTGCGCTGGACAGTGGCTTCTTACTGCTTGATATGAGCGCCCGTCACGCGGCGGAAAGTGCGCAAATTCCAGCTTTACACGGCGACCCTTTTGATCGCCTTTTAATCGCTCAAGCCCGCACTGAGCCCATGCATTTTTTGACCTGTGATGCGGCGCTGAAAGTCTATGGCCACTTGGTCAGCTTGCTTTAATCGGCGTTTGACCTCAGGTTTTGATCCTTTATGTCGATAGAGCTTATAGCGATTTTAACAATTGCAGTATTTATTGTTGCTTTTTTATATTCCTCTGTGGGCCACGCCGGTGCTTCTGGCTATATCGCAGTCATGACGCTTTTTAGTCTGACGCCAGAAGAAATAAAGCCGACCGCACTCGCGTTGAACATTTTAGTGGCAACGATAGCTTCGTGGCAGTTTTGGCGTGCTGGCTTTTTTCCATGGAAATTATTTTGGCCGTTTGCGCTGCTTTCTTTTCCATTGGCTTTTTTAGGTGGTTATCTAAATTTGCCTGCGCATATCTTCAAAATTGTGATTGGCGTTGTTTTGCTCTTTTCCGCAGTGCGTTTTCTAATGCCGCAAATAGCACCGGAAAGCGTTACGGAGCCATCTAAGCCGGTCGCAATTGGTGTTGGTGCAGGCCTTGGGCTTTTATCTGGGTTAACCGGAACCGGTGGCGGCATTTTTCTGACGCCGCTACTTTTGCTGATGCGCTGGGCGACTGTTAAAAACGCGGCAGCGGTGTCTGCGGTTTTTATACTATTAAATTCAATTTCGGGCTTGCTTGGTAATTTTAGTGCAACTAAAAATATCCCTGCGTTTATTTTGCCGTTGGGTATCGCCGTGGTTGTTGGTGGTGCAATGGGATCTTATCTAGGCAGCCGAAAACTAGCTCCGCTTATGATCAAACGCCTGCTAGCAATTGTTTTAATTATTGCGGGCTTTAAATTAATTTTAACCTAAATAACGCCCTTATTTCGCGCTAGCGCAAACTACCCACCCGCATAAGCGTGGACTTACCAAACAAACTTTCAATCAGATCCACAGCGAGTGCGGCAGTGCGATTGTGCTCATCAAATGCTGGGTTAAGTTCAACGACATCAAGCGAAGCCAACAAACCGGTGTCGGCGATCATTTCCATGCAGAGCTGCGCTTCACGGTAGTTCGGGCCGCCCGGTACGGTCGTGCCGACGCCAGGTGCGATGGATGGATCCAAAAAGTCGACGTCAAAACTGACGTGTAAATGGGTATCACTGTCCAAATCAGCCAGCGCGTATTCCATCGTGCGTCGCATCCCGTGTTCGTCAATAAAGCGCATATCGAAGATGTCAATGCCCACATCGTGCACCAAAGCGCGTTCGCCTTCGTCTACGGAGCGTATTCCGACTTGTTTGATCTGCCCAGGAAGCAGCATTTGCCCAAAGCCATCTAAATCGGTTAGCGGCTGAGGGCCATAGCCACATAAACAAGCGACCGGCATGCCGTGCACATTGCCCGAGGGCGTTATACCAGAGGTGTTGAAATCGGCATGTGCGTCGAGCCAGATCACGCGCAATTTTTTATTTACTTCCTTGCAATAGCGTGCTACTGCGCCAATCGAGCCGATTGCGAGGCAGTGATCCCCACCCAACATAATCGGCAAACGCTGTGCGCGAAGTTCAGCGATCATGCTGGCATAGGCCAGGCGGTTCCAAGCCACGACTTGTTCTAAATGTCGGTAACCGTTTACAGGCGGTAACCAAGGGTTGAGCGGCCCGACCAAGTTGCCAATGTCATTCACGACCAGCCCGCGTGCGCGTAAGGCGGACTCCAGGCCTGCGACACGCAGGGCTTCTGGGCCCATCGAGGCACCACGGTGCCCGGCACCAATGTCGGTGGGTAGGCCAATCAATGAAATGGGTTTAGGCATTAGTGATATTCCTCAAAATGGGCGATTGAACTTTTCGCCTTCATTCGGGAAGCAGCGACACCGCCTCATAAATCAGATTAGCTTACTTGGTAGGTATGCACGAAAACCTGTCCAGCTTGCTGCTCGATACACGAAGACGAAATTGATCATTAACAAACCGAGTAGCTTCATTGGTAGGTATGCCTGAAAGGCACTATCCGACGCGCATACCTACTATTGCGGCTAATCCTACTTGCTGAAGTGGCGGAGAGAGAGGGATTCGAACCCCCGGTGGATATGAACCCACAACGGTTTTCAAGACCGTCGCATTAAACCGCTCTGCCATCTCTCCAAATTAGCCTGCGAATGCTAACGTAAATGGCTAGCTAATCAAGGGGGCTGCGTGGGCTTGTTCATGGGCGAGGGATTTGACTCATTGTGTGAGCCAGCCGATTTATTGTGGGCAAACTGAACTAGAGTGGAGCATCCGCTCTATGGCTCTGTGTGAGTTTTAGCGTTCAGGCAATTCTACTATTGGGGCAGCTGATGGCGCACAAACCCGGGCTTTACGACGCGAATTTTGAGCATGACAGCTGTGGCTTCGGTCTAATTGCCTGCTTGGAGAACAAGGCGAGCGGCTGGCTGGTGCAAACCAGTTTGAGCGCCTTGGCGCGGATGAGTCACCGGGGCGCGGTCGGCGCGGATGGTAAAACCGGCGACGGTTGTGGTGTTTTGATACATCAGCCCACCGAATTTTTGCGCGCGGCGGCGTCTGAGGTCGGTATCTTGTTGCCCATCGGGCAATTTGCAGTTGGCATGGTGTTTTTGCCACAAGATCGCATTGCAGCAGCCCATGTGCGCGAAATATTGCAGGTGGCTTTGCTGCGCACCGGGATTACTACCCTAGGCTGGCGCGTGGTGCCGGTGAATGTTGCGGAGTGTGGTGTGCAGGCACTTAGCGCAATGCCGCAGATCGAGCAAATTTTTGTAGCTCCAGCGGATGCAGGCATAGCCGCAGCTGATTTCGAACGCGCGCTTTTTATTGGGCGTAGACGGGCCGAGCATGAACTGCCCGATGGCGCGTATGTGGTCAGCCTTTCTAGCGTCACTATTGGCTACAAAGCGATGGTGCTGGCAGAAAACATTGCTGCGTTTTACCCGGATTTAGCGCGTTCCGATTTGACTTCCCGCGTGGTGTTGTTTCACCAGCGGTTTTCCACCAATACCGCACCCGCTTGGGAACGCGCACAGCCGTTTCGCTTTTTGGCGCACAACGGCGAGATCAATACCATTGAAGGCAACCGCCGCTGGTCACTCGCGCGCGGTTTGAAATGGCATTCGCCGCTCATTGATTTCAGCGAATTGCAGCCGCTGGTTAGTTTGCACGGTTCGGACTCGCAAAGTTTGGACAATATGCTCGAGGCTTTGCTTGCGGGTGGGATGGACATGCTGCAAGCGATGCGAATACTGGTGCCGCCTGCGACGTCGTCGCTAGAACACCGGGACCCTGATTTATCGGCATTTTATGAATACCACAGCCTATCGATAGATCCATGGGACGGCCCGGCAGGCATCGTTTTGTGCGATCAAAACTACGCCGCCTGTACGCTGGATCGTAATGGCTTACGCCCCGCGCGCTGGTCTTTAACGGACGATAAAATCCTAACAATTGCGTCCGAAACGGGCGTGTGGGATTGCGATGAGGCGCGCATTGTCGTCAAGGGCAAGCTTGGGCCCGGGCAAATGATGGCAGTCGATTTAAACAGTGGCGTGCTGTTGGACAGCGCTGCGATTGATCGCATCAACGCCGGGCGCCAGCCCTACAAGCAATGGCTAAAGGCCGGCGTGCGCTACATGGATGCGGCGCTGATCGACCCATCGCTGGCATTGGTGTCTTTTGATGCACCGACTTTGCTGCGCTTTCAAAAGCTTTTTCACTTAAGCCGCGAAGAAATTGAAAGCGTGCTGCGGGTATTGGCTGAAACGGAGTCAGAAACAACCGGTTCGATGGGTGACGACACGCCGTTTGCGGTGCTGTCGCATCAGTTGCGATCTTTATATGATTATTTCCGCCAAGCCTTTGCCCAGGTGACCAACCCACCGATCGACCCACTGCGCGAACGCGTGGTAATGAGTTTGAGCACGCAAATCGGGCGCGAAGGCAATGTTTTTGAGCAAACGCCAGAGCAAGCCAAGCAGCTTTCCTTGAATTCGCCGGTACTTTCACAGCGCAAATTAAATAAAATGTTGCTGTTGCCGCGCTTTAAAAATGCGCATGCAACCTTGCATTTGTACTGCATGCCTGAAGAAGGTTTTGAGGCAGCACTGGCGCGCTTGTGTTTGGAGGCCGAAGCCGCCGTTAGTGGTGGTGCAATTTTGCTGTTGTTATCGGATCGTTATGCGGTGCAGGAAAAGCTGGCGATTCATGCCTTATTGGCAACCGGCGCGGTGCATCAGCACCTGATTCGTGTGGGCTTACGCTGTGATTGCAATTTGATTATCGAAACTGCCACCGCACGTGATCCGCATCATTTCGCTTGCTTGATTGGCTTTGGCGCCACCGCGATCTATCCGTATTTGGCGTATCAGACGCTGAAAAGCATGAATGAGGCGGGCATTCTTAAGCTCGGGCGCGGCAAAGATCAGCTTGAGCTGGGCCGCAGCTATCGGCGCGGGATTAAGAAAGGCCTGCTGAAAATTATCTCGAAAATGGGCATCAGCACCATTGGCAGCTATCGGGGCGCGCAGCTGTTTGAAATTGTCGGCTTAAATTCCACCGTGGTGCAGCGCTGCTTTGAAGGCACCCCATGCCGCATCGAAGGCGCTGGCTTCAAAGATTTGGAGAGCGATGCCGCGTTACTCAACGAACGCGCGTGGGATCCGAGTATCGGCCTATCGCAGGGTGGTTTACTACGCTATGTGCATGATGGCGAATACCATATGTATAACCCGGATGTAATCGCTAGCCTGCAGCGTTCGGTGCGCAGTGGTGATTACGCCGACTATCAAGTTTATGCGCAGCATGTTAATTCCAGGCCAGCGTCCACTTTTCGCGATTTAATGCGCTTGCGTGCAACACAGGCGATTGCACTGGATGCGGTTGAACCTGTAGCCGCGATTTTGGCGCGTTTTGACTCGGCGGGTATGTCGCTCGGCGCGCTATCCCCTGAAGCCCATGAAGCCTTGGCAATTGCAATGAACCGCTTGGGCGCACGCTCCAATTCCGGCGAAGGTGGCGAAGACCCAGAGCGCTATCGCACCGAAAAATCATCCAAAATCAAGCAGGTTGCCTCGGGGCGCTTTGGCGTGACGCCGGAGTATTTAATCAATGCGGAAGTGCTGCAAATTAAGATATCCCAGGGGGCCAAACCGGGCGAGGGTGGGCAACTACCTGGGCACAAAGTCAATGCCATGATTGCGCGCTTGCGCTATGCAAAACCGGGCATTGGCCTGATCTCGCCGCCACCGCACCACGATATCTATTCGATTGAAGATTTGGCCGAACTGATTTTCGATTTAAAGCAAATCAACCCGGCGGCGCTGGTGTCGGTGAAGCTGGTATCGCACGCGGGCATCGGCACGGTCGCGGCCGGCGTGGTGAAGGCCTACGCCGATTTGATTACCGTTTCAGGCTACGATGGCGGCACTGGCGCTAGCCCGATTTCATCAATTCGCTATGCCGGCACGCCGTGGGAGTTGGGTTTGTCAGAAGTGCAAGAAACGTTGCGCATGAATGGCTTGCGGCATCGGGTACGGGTGCAGGTGGATGGCGGCTTAAAAACCGGCCTGGATGTGATCAAAGGCGCTATTTTGGGTGCAGAAAGTTTTGGCTTTGGTACCGCGCCAATGGTAGCGCTGGGCTGCAAATACCTGCGGATTTGCCATCTAAACAATTGTGCGACCGGTGTGGCGACGCAAGACACGCGCTTGCGCGAACTGCACTTCACCGGTTTGCCGGATATGGCAATGAACTTCTTTAAGTTTGTCGCGAAAGATGTGCGCGAACATCTTGCCGCCCTTGGCGTGGCGCGGCTGCAGGATTTAATTGGGCGGGTAGACTTACTTGAGCTGCTTGAAGGGCAGACCGATAAGCAACGCGGCCTCGATCTAACCCCGATTTTGCGCGCGGCTGGGCTGCAATCAGACGAGTCGCAATACTGCACCGAGCTGACCAATCCGCCGCGCGATCAGGCGGTGCTGGCTGGACGGATGCTAAGCGATTTGCAACACGCCATCGCGCACAAAACCGGCGGCATTTTTCACTATGAAATTTGTAACCGGGACCGTGCAATTGGCGCGCGAATATCGGGTGAAATTGCTAAGCATCACGGCAATTTAGGCATGTCTGATGCGCCGATTACGCTGAAACTGACCGGCATCGCAGGGCAGAGCTTAGGCGCGTGGAATGCCGGCGGCTTGCAAATTTATCTGGCCGGTGATGCCAACGACTATGTCGGTAAAGGCATGTGTGGCGGCAAAATTGTGATTGCGCCGGGCAGGAAATCCGGCTACGTCGCGCACGAGTCCGCGATTATTGGCAACACCTGTTTGTATGGCGCAACCGGCGGCAAGCTTTACGCTGCAGGCCGCGCTGGGGAACGATTCGCGGTGCGCAATTCTGGCGCTACAGCGGTGATTGAAGGCGCTGGCGATCACTGCGGCGAATACATGACCGGTGGCATGTTAGCGGTGCTTGGGCGCACCGGGCAAAACTTTGGCGCGGGTATGACCGGCGGCTTTGCTTACGTGCTGGATTTAGAACGGGATTTTGTCGACCACTGCAATTTGGAGCTAATCGACTTGTTGCGCATGTCGCCGGAAGGTGTCGAAAGCCATCTGCAGCATTTGCGTTCCCTGCTGCGCGCGCACGTCCAGGAAACCGGCAGCGTTTGGGCGGCGCAATTGTTAGAAGAGTTCCGCGATGTGCTCGGCAAGTTTTGGCTAGTCAAACCCAAGGCGGCAAGTTTGGAATCATTGATTGATGTATTGAGGCAAGCAGCATGAGCGCACGTGACTTCCGATTTTTAGAACTGCCGCGCAAAATGCCGAAAGAGCTACCCGTGCAGGTGCGCGTGCAGGGCTGGAGCGAGATTTACGGCAGTTTCGCGCCTGCCGGCGCCACCGCCCAAGCCGAACGCTGTTTGGACTGCGGCAATCCCTACTGCGAATGGAAGTGCCCGGTGCATAACTACATTCCGAACTGGCTCAAGCTGGTGCAGGAAAATCGCTTATTTGAAGCGGCAACTTTGGCGCATGAAACTAATCCGCTGCCGGAAGTTTGTGGCCGCGTATGCCCGCAAGACCGGTTGTGCGAAGGTGCCTGCACGCTCAACACCGGTTTTGAGTCCGTCACCATCGGCGCGATTGAAAAATACATCGTCGATGAGGCTTTTAAGCAGGGTTGGCGGCCAGATTTATCGAGTGTCATCGCCACCGGTAAGCGTGTGGCCGTGATTGGTGCGGGTCCGGCGGGTTTGTCCTGTGCTGACCGCTTGGCGCGCGCTGGCATTCAAGCGGATGTGTTTGATCGTTATGAAGAAATTGGTGGCTTGCTAACGTTTGGCATCCCGCCGTTTAAGCTGGAAAAGCAGGTGATGCTGACGCGCCGACTGGTGTTAGAGGCGATGGGTGTGAATTTCCATATGCGCACCGAAATCGGCACTGACATTGCCTTCGAGCAGCTGTTGGCGGACTACGATGCCGTGTTTGTTGGCACCGGCGCCTACACGGCAGTCGATGCGAATTTACCGGGTCAAGCCTTGCCTGGCCGCTTAGAAGCGCTGCCCTTTTTGATTGCGAATGCGCGGCAAATTTTAGACAGTGATTTAAAGCCCGCCGTGCCGATGGATTTCAGCGAAAAGCGCGTCGTGGTTTTGGGCGGTGGCGATACCGCGATGGACTGCGTGCGCACCGCGATTCGCCTAAACGCCGCAAGCGTCAGCTGTGTGTACCGGCGCGATGAAGTCAATATGCCCGGCTCGCGCCGCGAGGTCGGCAATGCCCGCGACGAAGGCGTCAAATTCATGTTCAACCACGCACCGATTGCGATTGTTGGCAGCGAATGCGTCGATTCCGTGCGCCTGAAAGACACGCAAAGTGGCGTCGAAAAAACCCTGATTGCCGATATCGTCATCACCGCGTTCGGCTTTCGCGCCAGCCCCGCCGATTGGCTAACCACGCATGGCGTAGCGCTGGAAGAGTCTGGCCGCATCGCTGTTACCAAAGCCGCACCGTTTCAAACCAGCAACCCGAAAATTTTCGCCGGTGGTGACAATGTGCGCGGCGCCGATTTGGTGGTAACCGCCGTGCATGATGGCCGTGAGGCTGGGTTGGCGATTGCGCGGTGGTTGA
>JBBQBR010000020.1:0-11659 GCA_038317875.1 Lysobacterales bacterium | reverse complement strand
GTGGCTGCAGTGCCCGATGCGCCTAGACCGGTGATATTCAGAACTTCCAGATTGCCGGACACCACGGTAGTCAAACCGCCGTAAGCATTTGCAGACGGAAACACGACGCGCCCGCCGTTGACAGAAATTTCGTTCGCGGGTGACGGTGTGGATTCCTGTAACTTGACGCGAATTATCGGCTGCGTCACACCCGGTTGCGTTTGGATGAAGTCCAGCTTACCGCTCCATCGCACCGCGTTGATTAGCCCCAAATCGAAAGTCACATTGCCAGCGGCGACTAAGGAGGTTTGCTGCTGAACCCGAATCGGTGGCGAGCTTGTGAAGACGAGGTTTTGAATATCAATCGCGTTGTTTGCCCCTAGGGCGTCGCACGTCACCGTGATTGGGCTGTTTGAAAGAATGCTAAGCGCCAAAGTGCCTGTGATATTGTAGCCGCAGCCGTTTATCGTAATCGAATTGACTTGCGTCAGCAGAGAACGGTTGTGCGTATGAACCTTGTTCCCAGCGATATCGGGAAATACTAAGTCATCATTGGTAAGGTTACTGGGGCCACCGCTGCAGCTCCAATTCGCATCATCGTTCCAACCGTTGCCATTTGCGCCTATCCAGTTGCACGTCGCTGCCTGCGCACAACCCGCACCCAGCAGCGCTGCGAGTGCTAGCACAGTTTTCAAAGCATTGTTGGGACGCATACAACCTCCAGCATAAGGACTGGGATGATGCTACTCGGAAAAGTCGGCCAGACGAACGTTATCTAGCGATTTCCCTCAAGTTTTTTGCGTCAAATTGCCGTCTGGTAACAGTTGTTCAACATTCCAGCTTAAAGCGACTGCGGTCAATGCAAAACAGGCCGCAATGATGCCAAAGGTTCCAACACCAGCGCCGAGGTTAACTAGGGCCGCCACCATCGTCACCATCATTAAGTCACCACCGCGCCAGACTACGGTGTCGACAAACGCTTTCGCTTTGAAACGGATGTCGCGGCTGACGCGGGTAAACAGCGACTCGCGGGCCGGGTTGACTAAGCCATAGCCGCCGCCGCGCGTAATAATTAGTCCAACCGCGATCAATGCGGCATCAGCATAAATGGCGATCCCCAGTAACACGAAGACATTAAAGATGTTCGGCCATGCCATCGCGCGCCCAGCGCCTACTTTGGACAATAGCCAGCGCACGGCGAGCACTTGCAAGGCAATTTGTGTGCTGTTGGTCCATAGATCAACAGTGGCAAAAAATTCTGTTTTCGCTGCGGCGTCGGTAAACGCCATTTTTGCGTAATCGCTTAAATTTGAGTACAAAATGGTGGCGACGCCATCAGCGCACAAAAGGAGTAACGCCATACGCCGAACGAAAGGGTTCGAAAAAGTGGCTATAGCACCTTCCCAGACGCTTCCGCCTAGCGCCGTTTCCGCTACTTGGTGGGATTTCGCGCTGGGCGCACGCGCAAAAAGTGTGAGTAAGCAAATTAACGCCACGGCTAAAAACGCGGTGGCGATCAAATACAGGCCGTTGAGGCCCACGCTTAATACAAACTCCTTTGCCAAAAGCGGCCCAACAATCGCGCCGGAGGTTCCACCTAGAGCGACAAAACCGTAAAGGCGTTTGGATTGTTCTGGATCAAACACATCTGCCATGCAGCTCCAGAAAACGCTGACTACAAATAGGTTGAAAATGCTGACCCAGACGTAAAAAACTTTGGCATTCAGTGCCAAATCGGTACTGATACGAAAAAATGGGCCCATGCCCAGCAAACAAAGCACGAAAAACGCATAAATGAGCGGTACAAAAATGCGTCTGGAAAACCGTGACACCAATGCGCCATAAAGCGGTGTCAGCAAAAGCATTGTGCCAAATACCAAACTGTACAAAAGCGGCAGCGCTTGTGAGCCACCGGCAGCGCTGGCAAATTGTTCGCGAATGGGCCGAACGACGTAATAACTCGCCAAAACACAGAAGAAACACACTGCTGCAAGCAACAATGCGATTACTTCCTGACGATTTTTCGTCGGAACCAGTGTGCGTAGCGAATCCAGATTCATACCGCTCGCCTTTTTCGTAAGCCCGCATAAGCGCCTAAAATCGCGGCATCGATGCGCTCGGGCATGGCGCTGACTACGACTGCACCTTGCGCGCTCAAACGATCACGCGCGCTGCGCTCTTGCGCGATCAGCTCGTTGGCCGCAAGTAACTGCGCGGGTGCACGCCACGCGGCTGTGCCAGCGAGGCGTGGATGCGCAGCAATTTCCGCTAGCTGCGGATCCTGCAAACACGCCACCATTGGTAAATGCTTGCGCCCTAAAAGCGCCAAAGCGCGCAGCAGCTTTTCTAACGCGGGTGGGCTGTCGGTGTCGCTTAAACAGACTAATAGTGTGCGCCTTGGCAAACGCCGCAGCACCATGCCAGCGGCCTTGATTGGGTCCGATTCTTCCGCGTGATGCACCAAATTGCTCAATACCTGATGCAATCGGCGAATGCCACCGTTACCGCGTAAATTGTATAGCTGCGCCACTGGCTGATCCGCATAGGCAATAAAATGTAGCGTATCGCCCGCCGACAAACTGGCCTGCGCCAGGCGCGAGGCGATGTTGATCAGATGATCGAATTTGCGCATATTTCCCACTGCCATTCGGCTGCGCCGGCCAACGTCGAGCAAAATGGTTAACTCTAAATTCTGATCTTGACTCATCACGCGTACTTTTAATGAGTCGGTATCTGGCGTACCTGCAGCTGAATTCGCAAGGGTTCGGGCGCTGGCTTTCCAATCGATTGAGCGCGGCGCGTCACCGGGCTGATAGTCGCGCAAGGTCAATAATTCCAAACCTTGTCCGCTTTTACGCTGCGAACTTTCGCCGTATTCGCGGGTGAATTGTCGCCGTTCGGCTTGGGTCAGGCTTTGCGGTAGCACCCGCACATGTGCGGGTGCGATTAGCGTGCGCGGCCACCATGCCAAGCCAAACACGCCCAGCACACGTGCTTTTACGTGATCAAATTGCAAATTTGCTAGCGCTAACGTCTGGCGACGCACACTAAATTCCAGTGCTTGCGCGGCCCCCAGCAAATAATCCTGCTGCCAATCTTGCCCGCTCAGCGCCTCCGGCATTACCTCGGCCAAATCAAGCTGCAGCGCGCGTGCGGGCGTGGCAGTTAATCGATACGTCATGTTTAAGTCACGCCCCAATTCGACCGTTGCCTGTGCTTGGCGTGCCAGCGTGATGCGATAAGCGCGCGTCAGCATTTGTTCCGCCAACAGCAGTGCCACCAGCAAAAGCGCCGGGATTAACCACGCCTGCGCCAATGCGCCACCCACCCAAATACCCACCGATGCCACAATCGCAACCAGTGCTGCAAGCCATAAAAAACGCTGGGTTAGGCTCATGAGCTTGGTAAATTTAAACTTTGCTTAATCAAGCCGCATCTCGTGGTGCAGGCACTTGGTTCAGCAAATCCGCCACGATTTGATCGGAACTTGCGCCATCTAGACAAGCTTCCGGCTTTAATACCAAGCGGTGGCCTAAAACCTGGGCCAATAAGGCTTTTAGATCGTCTGGCAAGACAAACTCACGCGCGTTTAATGCCGCTAACACCCGCGCGCAGCGCATAAGCGCTAACGAGCCGCGCGTCGACAGTCCTAACGCTACCCGTGCATCTTCCCGGCTGGCGCGCGCTAGCCGCACGGCATAGTCATACACCGCTTCGGAAACTTGTACCGCTTTTACACTGGCGCGTGCAGCAGCTAAGGCCCCTGTTGCAAGTGGCGCGAATGCGCTGCCGCCATGGCCACCGCCGGGTTGATCATACGTGCGCAAAATTTGTGCCTCGACAGCGGCTTCAGGGTAAGGCACTTCTAATTTCATCAAGAACCGATCAAGCTGCGATTCTGGCAACGGGTAAGTACCTTCGAATTCGTGCGGGTTTTGCGAGGCAATTAGAAAGAAATCCTCCGGCAAACTGTAGCGCTTGCGGTCGATGCTGACTTGCCGTTCTTCCATCGCCTCCAGAAGCGCCGACTGGGTTTTTGGCCCAGTGCGGTTAATTTCATCGACCAAAACCACGTTGCCAAAGATTGGCCCTGGAATTAGTTCAAACTCGCCTTTATTTTGCCGATAGACGTGAATCCCGGTAATGTCCGAGGGCATTAAGTCCGCCGTGCACTGCACCCGGCGAAAATGCCCGCCCAAGGCCTGCGCCAGGGTTTTTGCAAGCAGCGTTTTGCCAACGCCCGGCACCCCTTCCAAAAGCACATGGCCGCCTGCGATCAGCGCCACACTCAAGTTACGCACTAACGCATCCGCACCAAAGACAACTTGGCCGATCCGCTGTTGCAGCTGGTTTTCAAATTCAATTGCACTCATATAATAAGTCGCGTTCCAAAACTTTAGGCGTCGCGCTGCAAAAACAGCGCTAAACCTTGCCGAGGGATAATTATTCGTGGTGGCGCGAATAGTGCCTTGAATTTGAATTTTGCACAGCCTTGCGCCGTGCGTGCGCCTCTGCTAGTGAACTGTGTTGGCAAGCTTTCCACAACTTAAGCGTTGCTATCGATATGTTCGGACGGAGCAATGTGCATTGCTCGTCATTCCAGCTTGTTTTGGGCGGGAATCCAATGGTTACAAAATGACACCGCTGGATCCCCGATAAGAGCGCTCGGGGATGACGGGCAGATCACCTTGAGGGGGTGGTTTGCCCTATGGCTAAACAAGAAATTAAGGCACTGTTTGGCGACAGGCTAATGAAGCCAGACTCAGGTCATTCAAAGCCGTCAAAAAATTCGTCTGGGGCGCCGGAATCACCTGGAACGAGCAAATCTACCAGCACATCATTTGCCAAACCACGGCCTTTTAGTGCCACTTTTCCGGCAACCGGCGCTGCGTTCGCGTCAAAAGAGAAGCTATACAAGCTAGACCAACCAATTTCGGCAGCTTGGCTGGGCGTGGTAAAAACAATGTTGCTGCCGTTGGCAATAGTCCAATCCGCAATGCTAGGAGAACCGTCGGCAACGCTAATGTTCCCGGCCGTGGCTTGTGCCGCGGGTACTGAAAAGCCACTAATACCGGCTCGCCCAAGCATGCGAATATTGAGTGGGCTGAGTGTTTCGAGCTGCGCGGAAACGTAGTCGAGGTTCATGACTGCGTAGTCGTAATGCGTGCGACCATTGCCGAGCAGCTTGGTGCGTACCGCGACTTTCAGCCGGCCATCGGCTAGCACGACTTCGCTCGTCATATTTCCCGAGCCTGGATTGGCCGGGTCTACCCAACGGTCGATTGCGGCCCCTGACAAAAAGCTTTGCTCATTGTTCGAACGCCAAAGCCCGCCAGAGTAGGCTGGTGTGAACTCTTTCGAGCCCATGGTGTTGTAGATGTTGATGTCATCGCGCACGATGTACCAACCCTCGTAAAAGTAACGGTAGCCACTGGTGTTGCTAATTTTTGATTCGGGCACTAATAGCCGATTATCGGTCATGCTCAAACTTGGGTTGTCGTTTACACCATCGCAATTGCTGTCATAGATTGAGCCACAGCGCGCCCAAATTCCGAGCGCAGGCACAATTTCACTGCGCGGCCCAAGCGCGCTTGAACTGTCGTTGTTCCCCGAACTGTAAACATCGCCGCAACGGCGGCCAAGCACATGGTTATTGCCGCAATCGACGGCGCAATTACTATTAATTGTTAAGAACGCATGTTTAACACCTGAACGGGCAATATGTTCAATTTTACCGTCCGTGCTGATTCGATAGATATTCCACGTTAGGAACGGGTGTTGGTCGTTATTGTAGGGCGGGAAAGAGCCATCAAATTTGCCGTGCCAGGGCACATCGGCGGTCGTGTCGGTATCGCTATTGCTTAGAACGGCATTCGGTGCAAAGACCGCAAAACCGTCGCTTGCGCCGCCTGGGCCATCACACGTGCCAGCGCAGCGCTTGTAGTCAAAGCTGGTCATTGAATCAAGTAATACATCGTTTTGATAGGTTCCGGCTTGCGGTTGGCCGGGAATCAACTCATTACCGTGCCAGTTTGGTGCGGCGCAGGAAAGCGGCAAGTTAATCGACCTTGAGCTTACGATCAGCGCATTGAATTCCATCGAACCCACCGCTAACCCGGTCAAGGACGCATCGCCAAGCCATTCTGCCGCGCTGCGCGTTAGTCGTAAATCCATATTGCGCATGCTTAAACGCGTTCGATCATCAAGCATTTCAAAGTGCACGTGATCACTAACAAACCATGCCACGCCATCGCTATCGAGCACTTCTAAATCCCGCAGCGTCCCGGCTTTCGGGCGGGTCAGAAAACCAGCGAAGCTTTTAGTTTTGTCTTTGTGGTGCCACTCGAAACGGCCTGCTGACCGTAGTGCGCCGCCAGTAAAATGTTCCAACGTACCTTGTGGTGCCGCAAAACTGAGTGTCGCAGCATCGGTTACTGTAAGCGGGACATTACTTAGCTCGTCACGCTTAGTGAGCCGATCCGCAACCAACGAAATACCCATTTCGCGCAATAGCTCAGTATTAAAGCTAACCGTTAGCGTGCCACCGCGCGCACTCCAGGGCGCAGCGGGTGCCTTGGACGCAATGTCTGCCGAGGCATTCTTGCTATCCAAAGCGCTATCCAAAGCGTGTGCGGGCGTTGCCAGCGTGGCTGAAAAAATCGCGCCAGCGAGTAAAGTCAAACCGAACGAAGTGCGGTGAAAGGGTGAAATTAGCCGTTGAATTTGCACGGAAAAAGCCGCTATTGAGTTAGATTCGCATAGCTTACTCGCGCGAAGGTCAAAATCGCGCCTTCTGAACGTGTAAGTACCTAAGATTTTGACATCAATCCATAAAACTTTAAGAAATGACACATTTGTTAGGAAGTTTAGCGATGAAATTCAGTTACAAAAGCTTTGCGTTAGCGCTGATTTGCTGTGCGAGCGCGTTTGCGCAAGTCGGCGGCACAGTACGCGAGGCGGGTTCGGGGAATCCAATTGCCGGAGCAAAGGTACGCGTACAGGCGGATCCGAATTCGCAGGAAGTCACCACCAATGCGATGGGGCAGTTTAACTTGAGCATCACGCCGACGAGCCAAATCGGCATCGCTGCGTTCAAAGCGTATGACCACGCGCCCGGTGCGGTGAATTACGCCACCAACGTCGAGGACGTGGTAACCACCACAAATACGCTGGACATTTTTTTAGATGTTATTCCTGCGCATCAATTGAGTGCTTACACGCCGCCTACGGCAAGTACTTGTGGTGGCTGCCATTCTAATCAGCGCCAACAATGGCTGACGTCGCGTCATGCCGGGTCTGCGATCAATACTTGGGTGCTCGATTTATTTTCTGGCACTGGCACGCCCGGTGGCGGGGCAGGCTATGTTTATAAAACCAGCCACGGAGTGGGTGAGAGTGGTTTTTGCGCAACCTGCCACGCACCCATGCGCGATGTATTTAATCCAGGCGCAGTACAGCTTGATTCGGTCAGCACCCCCGCCGGTTTAGACGGCGTGAATTGCGTCGCTTGCCATCAAATCGCAAATTTAGATGCCAGCAAAATCAACGGCTTACATGCTGCAGGCGCAACGTTTGGTAAAACTGATTATTACTTTGCAAATGATAGCAATGCCGCATTTCAAGTGTTCGGCGCTTTGCCCGATGTCAATACCAATGTGATGCGCAATATTTTTAATCCGCTTTTTAAGCAACCATTGCTATGTGCAAGCTGCCATCAATACGCCAACCCAACAAATGGCACGCAGGCGCAAAATACTTACAATGAATGGCTGGCATCACCTTATGCTGTGCCAGGCCCTGGCTTCAAAACTTGCCAGAACTGCCACATGCCAGAAGAGGCAACGAGCGGCACAATTGCCCTAGGCGGCGTTGTGCGTCCGGCGGCGCAACGGCATCGTCATACCTTTATTGGCTCCACGCCAACCACGCTTGCGGACGCCATTAAGCTCAGTACAACTGTTATGCAAACGGGCAGCGAAATTGTAGTCACCGCAAACGTGCAAAACCAAGGCGCTGGGCATGCGTTTCCAACCGGTATTGATATTCGTAATGCGATGTTGATCGTGCGTGCTAGAACGCGTGGCGGCGCTGTGTTGGTGCAGTCGTTTGGGCCTACCGTGCCGAATTGGGCCGATGATGACGTGCCGGGCGTGCAATTCGGTGATTTTTCCGGCTTGCCCGGTAAAGGCTATGCAAAAGTTTTAAGCGGACGTATTAATGGCGTCGGCCCAACCGTGACGCCGGTGCCGTTTATAGACGCAGAATCATTCGTGCTCACGACAATTCCTTCTGGCACTACAGACACCTCGGTTTACCGCTTTACTTTGCCGCCGGGTGTTAATTTGTCAGATGTCGATGTCGACGCGAAAGTGCTGTATCGGCGCGCGTTTAGGGCGCTTGCCGTTACTAAAGGCTGGACGCAAACGCCTTCTGGCGGGCCAATTGAGATTGAGGTGGCGCGTGTAAATTCGCCAGCGGATGGTTTGCTTAGCGACGGTTTCGAGTAATGAACTATTGGCTGTTAAAAAGCGAGCCCGATGAGTTTTCGATCAATCAACTGAAAGCGCGCGAAACCGAAGAATGGACCGGAGTGCGCAACTATCAGGCGCGTAATTTCATGCGTGAGATGAAGCTCGGGGATCAAATTTTCTTCTATCATTCTAGCTGTGCAGAGCCAGGGGTTGTGGGTATTGGCAAGATTGCGCGTGTGGCCGAGGCCGATCCGACCCAGTTCGACGCGGAGGGTGACTATTTTGATGCGAAAAGCACCGCTGATGCGCCGCGTTGGTCGAGCGTGTTGGTTGGTTATGTGCGCCACACCCTGCGTCCGATAAGCTTGGATCGCTTGCGTGCAAATGTCGAAACTTTGCCGGGTTTTGCGCTCTTAAATCGCGGCAACCGTTTGAGTGTTTTGCCAGTTAGCGCCGCCGAGTGGCGCGCGGTATTAAAGCTGGAAAAGCCAAGCACATAAAATAAGGGACACTTCAATGACACCGGAACAACAAAAACGCGCCAGCGCTGAAGCGGCTATAGAATTTATCGACACACGCGAAGTTTTGGGTGTGGGTACGGGCTCGACCGTCAATGCCTTAATCGCGGTGATGGCAGAAAGAAGACATTTGCCGCGTGCGGCGGTCAGCAGTTCAGTCGCTAGCAGCGAGCGGCTGCGTGCTTTGGGTATCGAGGTGATCGATCTCAATCAAGCTGGCACCATCGACACCTACATCGACGGCGCGGACGAATGTGATGCGCATTTTCGCTTGATTAAAGGCGGCGGTGCGGCACTAACGCGCGAGAAAATTATTGCTGAAGCGGCAAAAAACTTTGTCTGCATGATTGACGACACTAAACTTGTGGATATTTTGGGCCGGTTTCCGCTTCCGCTCGAAGTCATACCGATGGCGCGCAGTTTGATCGCGCGTCAGCTTGTGGGGTTGGGTGCCACGCCCACGTGGCGCCAAATCAGCGAAGGTAAGCCGCTGATCACAGATAACGGCCAATGGATTTTGGATGCGGCGGACTTGCGTATTGTCGACCCAGTCGGGCTAGAAGCAAAACTTGAAGTATTGCCGGGCGTCGTGTGCGTCGGGCTATTTGCGCGCCGCGCCGCGGATGTTGTGATTTGCTCTGGGCGTCAATTGCTTAAGCCCTAAAATGACTATCCCCGCAGAAGCGGGGACAGGGAATTACTAGGGTTTGCCAGTTAAGACAATGCTATTCAGCGCCGTCTTTAAAAAAGCGGAAATCACCCTCGGGTACTGGGAAGGTGCCGGTCATTTGTAAAGTCGGGCCAACGCGCTTGCACACCATCGAGTCCTGTGGCGCAAAACCGCCGCCGGGCAAGGCCCAATTGTTTGCTGTGGAGTCGCGCACAGATGCACGGTAATAAATCACAACGTCTTTTTTGTCGATGTTCTCGCCGTTGGCAATTGCGGACGAATTCATTGTGCAATCGCTAAGAACATTATCGCTTCGATCAGAATATTCGTTCGCTTTGTAAGCGCTGCCAATGATGTCCACCGTGTGAAAATTTCTGGTTGACTCATTAGGCGCAAAGGTACTGTCATTCGAGCCTGGGGCGACAATATAGCCAAAACCTGCCGAGGAGTCTGTTACTGAAACTACACTTGCACCGCGCACAGCCGTAAATTCTGTCGTTTGCGAGGTACCGTCGACGTTGATCGAATCATTACTAGCGCCTTCGATATCAAAATCGAAGCGCCAGTAGTTATGATGCCAGTGGGTCGTGTTGTTGTACGTGCCATTGTTGTTACCAAAACCAAACTGGGTATCAATATTCCCATTTGTAAGGAATTCGTAGCGCGAGGTGTATTTGTACCAAGCCGCAGCGTACTGACTGGTAAGTCTAAATCCCATATTTCCAGGCAGGTTTTCAATTGCAATGCCATTGCTGCAATCCGCAGCAGTGCGCCCAGCCTGCCCAAACGGACAATTTCCGAACGATGCGGTTGGCGAACTTGAAACATCGCAATTCGTCGTTGCTAAAAAGTTAGCCGGCGTGCCCAGCACGTTTCGCACGATCGGATCAATGAGAATCGCTGAGTCCTCATCTTTCCAGTCGCGGTAACAGTTGCCGCCCGCGCCATTGCGATACTCGGCGAAAAGCATGGGTGCATGTGCACGCTTCATCACCAGTACCCCGCGAAAATGCACATTACGCAATTCCAGGCCTGAACCTCTTGGGCCCGAGGACATCCCTGGCTTAACCCAACACATTTCCCACGTTGGATCTGCCGCAGAAGGCCATGACACTTTGTTTTCCCCGGCGGCTAACGAACATGTCGGTGAAAGTGCCATCGCCATATTCATGCATAACAACCCTGTAACCGGCAGTAATCGAGCAAAAAATTTAAGGTTCATATCTATGCGCTCCAGCGCGGGTGGTTGATTCAAAAGGTGCAATTTGGCTTATTCGACAAAGACTATAAATTTATTTTACTTTACTAACAAAGGTCTTCTCACCGCGATAATGCGCGTCAACAACTAGTCCACTTGCCAAATTGACGATCGCGTGCGCGAGCGACTTCTCGCCGTCTTGCCCGCCGGAAATAATGATATGAATGCATCGGCTTTTTGCCCCGCATTCGGCATTGACTGCACTCGAACTTTCTTCGTCGGGATCAGTTGTGAGTGAAAAGCCACCAAAGATTAGGGCGTCTGCTTGACTGGCAATATCGCGTAGTTCTGGATGTTGACGAACTAACGCAATCGCGAACTCAAGTTCATTGGGTGTCGTTTCCAAGGTCAAATTGGGTTGGGGCTGCGCACTTATAAGCTTTCCATCCATACTCGAAACACGCTGCACCGCAACGCCTTGGTCGTAGTCCCAGCCATATTGAACCTTCTGGTACTCGTCGCCGTGATCGGTTTTGACGCTATCGACGTACTCGCGCACCATGACATAGCCGCTCGGGCGCACGATGGCAGCACTTGGAATGGCAGCGCTTGGAACGGCAGCACTTGGAATGGCAGCGCTGGCCATCTCCTTACTGTTTTCGTGTGCGCAGCCAGTCAACATCGCGATCAAAAATGCAAGTTTTGCCAAATTTTTAAGAGTTTTCATGGGGTAGGTATACTCGTTGCCGTGGCGCTGACCATATCGGCCGGCGCGCTTTTGCCGTTATTAGTCCAGGCGTCAAACATAAATTCGCCGCGCGTT
>JBBQBR010000019.1:0-12310 GCA_038317875.1 Lysobacterales bacterium | reverse complement strand
TGATGGCGTTTTCGCCGCCAGCGATTCATTAGCCTTTGGTGCCATGCGCGCGCTGACGCAGCGCGGCTTAAAAGTGCCGCAAGATGTTGCCGTGGTTGGCTATGACGACGTTCCCTCCGCGCGCAATTCAAACCCGCCGCTCACCACAATTTTGCAAGACACCAAATCAGCCGGGCAGCTGCTGGTGGAAACGCTCGTCCGCTTGATTCGGCGCGAGCCTGCGGTCAATCACATGCTGTCACCGAAATTGGTGGTGCGCCAATCGTGCGGCGCTGGTGTGCTGACCGCGCCTTAAACGGAATCTGCTTGCACATCGACACGCGCAAGCACGTCGCCATCGTGGAAACTCAAGCAAATATCGCCAGGTCGTGGAACTTGGGCTGCGCTACTGAGCACCCTGCCCGCTTGCGTATCGTCAGCCGCACGCACCAATACATAGCCACGTTCAAGCGTGCGGGTCGGGCTTAAACCAGCAAGTGCGGCACTGCAAAGCGCCAGCTGATGCTCATGGCGGCCGAAATTTAGCTTGGTCAACTGCGTTAAACGCAACTGCGCTGTGGCTAATTGTGCGTAAGAGGCCTGCAGCTGCGCACCGGGATGTTGCATTGCAAGGCGCGCGCGCGCCGTGGCGAGCCGATCACGCGCCAAATTTTGCGCCGTTGCAGCTAGCCGCAGTAAAACTATCCGCGCACGCGTGAGGCGCTCCAACGCGGCGCTTAAACGTTGCTGTGGCGCATGCGCATCCAGTAAGCGGCGCGTGTAATCCAGCCTTTGTTGGCGTGGTTCTAAAACTTTCGCGATCAAACGCCGCAAAATTTGCAGCCGCGCCTGCAGTTCTGAGCGCAGCTTATACTGATCTGGCGTGATCAATTCGGCCGCCGCTGTCGGCGTGGCGGCGCGTAAATCGGCGGCAAAATCGCACAGCGACACGTCAATTTCGTGCCCAACTGCCACCACCACCGGCACGGGTGAACTTGCTACCGCGCGCACCAAAGCTTCATCATTAAAGCTAGCCAAATCTTGCGCGGAACCGCCACCACGGGTTAGCACGACGACATCGTAGCGATCAGCGAACTGCGCAATGCCGGCTAATGCCGAACACATTTGCGCTGCGGCCTGATCGCCCTGCACTAACACCGGCCAAATGTCGACTTGTGTAGCCGGAAATCTGCGCGCAAGCACCGTCAGAAAATCATGTACCGCAGCACCCGTGGGCGAACTAACCAAGGCAATTCGCCTTGGCATCAACGGCAATGCGCGCTTACGCCCCGCGTCAAATAAGCCTTCGGCGGCAAGCTTGGCTTTCAATAGCTCAAACGCGCGTGCCGCAGCGCCCGCACCGGCGTCTTCAATTTGTTCTGCCACTAGCTGCAGCTCACCGCGCGCCTCATAAACCGTCAAACGCCCGCGCACCCGCACCAACATGCCGTTTTCAGGGGCGACTGCGGCGTATAAATTGCGGCCGCGAAACATGGCGACTTTCAGTTCTGCCGCACTCGCCACTGCACGCGTGCCAGCGCAAGGCACGTCTTTCAAGGTGAAGTACCAATGGCCACTGGCCGCAGGACGGTAGTTGCTAACCTCGCCTTCAACCCAAAGGCCCAAAAAGCTTTCCTCGAGCAGGTTTTTAGCCAGCGCCAGCAACGCACCGACGCTCAAGCTGCCCCGGGTCGGGCCGTCTAGCGCAGAATTGCGCGGGCTATTCATGTTGGCACGGTTGCGATCCAAAGACGAAGCAGACACTGTCAAACCGGGCGGTGCAGTTTGCCCGGCTGACGGCGCGTGTCAAGCAGCAATTACTTACGCTAATTTTTAAACTCAATCGCGGTCGGGTCGACCTTTACATCGCTATCGGCGCTGCACCCACCGCCCTGAGAAGCTGGAGGTGGCGAATTTTGGATTTCAAGTTCGGGGTTATCGACAGCCACAGCGGCGCTGTCAGCTTGCGCTTGCGCCTGCGCCTCCCACTTAGCTTCCCGTTCCGCACGCGCCTTTGATTCCGCAGCGATCATCTCGGGCGACTTATTCGGAATCTTTGCGTATGCCAGCTCCGCCCAGTTGAGCGCATCGGGAATCGCTGCGACATCGCCCTGCGTCGCCGCCTTATTCAGCACACTGCGTAACGCCAGCCAATCGAGTGTTAGCAAATTCATAGGATCATCGACCTTATGATGGCCGATATTATCGAACAGGCTCAATCTTTTCGAATAGGGGTGATCTTCAGATTGACTCAACGCAAATCCAGCGCTCATCGCGCTATTTTTTGGATTTGCCAGAATTAAACTCGCAATTCTCGCGCATTCAGCTTTAAGTTCGTTGCTCTTCGGTGCCCCGCAGGCATCAATCCGGCGATAGTTGCGCTGATTCGAAATAATCACGGCATTTGCAAGCACTTCAGCGGCAATCTCTTCTGGCGCGAACGCTGCTGCCAGCGCCGCAACTTCAATTGGCAGACTTGCGAATACTTCAGGCGGCGGCGGGCGGCGTTTGATGGCGGCTAAAATCGGCGCTTTAAATGCTTGCGCATAATCATAATATTCGGTGCTTGCCAATAGCTTCGGCAGCGCGCGCATAGCGCTTTTGGCAACTTGCGATTTGTACGACATGCCATAGTCAGCGGCCTTCGAATTTGCACCCTGCACGCTATCCAATACTTGCTTCTCAGGGCTGTCGCGCATGGACTCGGCAAGCAAAATTGTAAATGCATTTTTGGCATCAGCTGCGATCAATGCATCGGCAAGTTTTGCATCACGGCATAAAGGATCGTGGCCATAGCCAAAGCACGCCACTTGCAGATACAAAATTCTTACCGGAACCGGCGTTTTTGCCGAATAAAGCGCTTGCTTTTGCTCCACGGTCAGTCGGCTGGACAGCACTTTAGCGTCATCTTGAGCGGCCCATAACTGCAGCGAAACGTCCGCCATCGCACGCGCCAATGGATCGGCGCTCAGCTGCATATCGCGCGCCACATCTTTCGCCCAATTTGTTGCCGCCGCTTCTACAATTTTTCGTTGGGCTTGCGGCGAAACTTCGACTTTTTCTACAGCTTCAGACGCGCGTATTGAATTTGAAGCAACGATTGATGCACAGATAGACACCGCTAAAAACAACCTTTTCATACTGCTCTCCGGTTTAATTTTTGACATATTACGCCACAAATTGGCAAATCTCAGCGTGTGACTGATGGCATGTGTTTGGACGTTACCGTGCGAGCATAGACCTGCTCGCTTGGGAACAGAGCAACCGCGTTCCAGGCATCATAAAATAAGCCTGAGCGGTCAGCAAAAGCACGGAATTGGCATCGTTGGGGCAGGATTTTGCTAGGATTTGCCCGAACTTCGGCATAGCCGCACTAAACGCGCCGAATCAATGGCAAGCAGTTCGCAACCGATCATGTCCAAGCCTAGAGTGCCTTGATGATTGCGGCGCATTTGATCCGGGCCGTTTTTATGCTTCGCGAAAAATTGTTAAGTCGCGTCGACTTGCTCTTCCGGTGCTGCATTCGCAAACTCAGGCAGCGTCAATGCGTGCGTGTAAATAGCCATGATGCGCGGATAGGCGGACATATCCATCTGCCAGCGCAGCGCGTTATAGACTTGCGGGATCAGACAGCAGTCCGCCATCGTGGGCTCGTCACCTTCACAAAACGATCCGGTCGATGGGTTGTCCAAGAGCACTTCCATGGCATCAAAGCCTTCCTTTATCCAATGCAGCGTCCACGCTTTTTTGTCGGCGGCATCAAAATGGTGCTGTTTGCCCAAATAGTTGACGACACGCAACACGTTTATCGGCGCGATATCGCTGGCGATCAAATGCGAAATCGCGCGAATGCGGGCGCGGTCGCGTTTAGGGCCGGCGAGCAGTGGATAGCCACCTTCAAAATTTTCTTCAAGCCATTCCAGTATCGCTAAAGATTGCCGCATCACGCGTTCGCCGTGCATCAACACGGGCACCATGTGCTGCGGGTTGCGCGCATCGAACTCCGAGCTTGCTTGCTCGCCGTCGACCAAATTAACTGGAATAATTTCGTAGTGCAGACCTTTAAGGTTTAAACCGATCCGAACCCGGTAACTAGCGCTTGAGCGCCAATAGCTGTAAAGCTTTAAACTTGTACTCATCACGAACTCCTGTGGTTTACAGTGCTGCTATTTCAGCACATATGATTCAACCTGTGGACGAATTGTAGGCCGTCGTTTTATCTGGGCGGTTTATTTTAATGCGATGCGCACGCCATCGGTTAGTTCTTGCAGAGCATAAAGCAGTGCCGTCAGCACGAACGCCGGCACGATTAGGGTCCAGGGCGCGTATTCACGGTCTTGCATGCCTTCGCTCACAAGACTGCCCAAGCTGCCCTGAGCTTGCGCTGGGCTGACGCCCAAAAAGCTCAAGAATGATTCCATTAGCACCGCACTTGGCAGCGCCAAAGTCAACGCGAGTAGTGCAAACGGCAGCAAATTTGGCAAAAGGTGTACGAATAAGCGACGTGATGCACTTAAGCCCAGAACCTCCGCGGCGCGCATATAGCCGCGCTCACTGAGTGCGGAGGCCTCAAGCTTGACCACGCGCGCAACATCCAACCATCCATAGCTGGCCAATAGCAAAATTAACAAACCTATGCTGGGTGTAAAAAGCGTCAGCACAAAAATCACGATTAGTAAAAATGGCAGCGTGGCGCACAGATCCACCACACGCATCATCGCTTCACTCAACCAGCCACCAACGAAGCCTGCAAGCGCGCCGTAAAGCGTGCCCAAAATCAACGCGATCAGCGCCGCTGAAACGCCCACCGCCAAACTAAGCCGCCCACCGGCCGCCGTACGCACGTATAAATCCCGGCCTATTGCGTCAGTGCCAAAATAATGTCCGCTGGCAATGCTGGGTGGTGCGCTGGGAAGATCCCAATCCGGGCTTTTCGCATCGAATTTGCTGGTCCACGGTGCGATAAAGAACCACGCACACAGAATAAGTAGCAGCGTTGCGGCGCGTTTGGCAGATTTCGGGAGTTGGGTCAGTTGGCGCATGATCGGATGGGCGCATCATGCGGATTGTTGCGCCCCTTCACGGCTTGAAATTTGTTTGCCTTGCACAACCCAGCAACGCCCTGGGTCTGCAATAATTTATATAGATTAAGCCCTGAAAGGGCGCAATAAGGATTAATCCAAAACATTAGGTAACTTACTCCACCGTTACGCTTTTTGCCAAATTACGCGGCTGATCTACATCCGTACCGCGCAGCACCGCAACGTGATAGGCAAGCAGTTGCAATGGCACGGTGAATAAAATCGGGGCGACGAACTCGCCGCATGCCGGCATAGCGATCACATGTTCCGCATCGTCAGCCATTAAAGCGGCGACGTCGGCATCGGCAAATACGAACATCTCACCGCCACGGGCGCGAACTTCTTGCAGGTTGCTTTTCAGCTTTTCTAACAGCTTGTCGTTCGGTGCCACTGCAATCACCGGCATATCTTTATCCACCAGCGCCAGCGGCCCATGCTTTAACTCGCCGGCCGGATACGCTTCGGCGTGGATGTAGCTAATTTCCTTGAGCTTGAGCGCGCCTTCCAGGGCAATTGGATATTGCTGACCGCGGCCTAAAAACAGCGCATGCTGTTTTTGCGCAAAGTGCTCGGCCAGCAGCTTAATTTCGCCGTCAAGCTTGAGGGCTTCGGTAATCGCTAGCGGCAAGGCTTCAAGCTGGCGAATGCAGTCTTCATAGCGCGCCGCATCCAGACCGTGTGCGCGCCCGAGTTCGAGCGCAATCAAGGCAAAAGCCACCAATTGGGTTAAAAATGCCTTGGTTGACGCAACCCCGATTTCAGGGCCTGCGCGTGTCATCAAGACCAAATCGCTTTCCCGAATTAAGGAGCTTTCCGGCACATTGCACACCGCTAGCATCGCTTGATAGCCGCGTGTTTTCGCCAATTTCAGCGCTTCAAGGGTGTCGGTGGTTTCGCCGGATTGACTGACCGTTACGAACAATGAGCCCGGAATAACGGCCGCGTCCCGGTAGCGATATTCGCTGGCAATTTCGACTAAACAGGGCAAGCCGCTCAAGCTTTCGATCCAGTGCCGCGCGACCAATGCCGCATGAAAACTCGAGCCACAGGCAACGATTTGCACGGCGCGCGTATCGGCCAACATCCGCGGCGCATGAATGCCCAAAATTTCGGTCAGTATTTTGCCGCCCGCGATGCGGCCTTCTAAGGTTTCGGCTGCTGCGCGCGGCTGTTCGTGAATTTCCTTCAGCATGTAGTGCTTATATTCGCCGCGTTCCACGGCGTTTGCGGAAAGCTCGGTGCGCTTGATTGGCCGGGTAATTTGGTTGCCTGCTAGGTCATAAATATGGAACCCGGTTTGGCGCACATCAACAATATCGCCGTCATGCAAATAGACGAAATGACGCGTCTGCGCCAACAGGGCATAAACGTCGGACGCCAAATAATGCGCGTCCGTACCGATGCCTAAAACCAACGGCGAACCCGCGCGCGCGCCCACCACACGCCCGGGTTCGCGCATGGAAATTACTGCAATTGCATACGCGCCGCGAAAGCGTTTGATCGCCGCCGTTGTTGCTGCCAATAAGTCCAAGCCGTGCACCGATTGCTCGTGCTCAACTAAATGCGCTATCACTTCGGTGTCGGTTTCAGAACTAAATAGATAGCCCAGCGCGATTAACTCGGCGCGCAATTCAGCGTGATTTTCCACAATCCCGTTGTGCACTACGCTGATATCGCCGGAAATATGCGGGTGCGCGTTGAGCGTATTCGGTGCGCCGTGCGTCGCCCAACGAGTGTGCGCGATGCCGAACATGCCGACTAATGGTGTCGCTATCTGCAGCGCTTCCAAATCTTTAACCTTGCCCTTCGCACGCAGCCGTTGCAGGCCAGTTGCGGTGGCAACGCTGATGCCAGCGCTGTCATAACCGCGATATTCCAGTGCTTTTAGGCCATCGATTAGGACGGGAACAATATCGACAGATGCCGTTGCAGCAACGATTCCACACATAGATTCAGGCACCTTAAAATTTATCAATCTTGAATTTTAGCGGGCTTGAGGCCCTTGATGCGCCTAAATCCTAATCTAAAGAGCGGTTTGCCCGAATTTTGGCAGATGCGCGTAGGGGCCCCATGAACTTCGCTAGCATCCACATATACCAAATATATTTGGAGTACATTAGTGGCCCAACTACATTGTTACGTTCCCGAGGAGATCGCCCGAGTTGTGCAGCAACGTGCCGGCCAGGCGGGTTTAAGCCCGTCGCGTTATTTAGCTGAGCTCGTCAAACGCGATGCTCGTAGTTGCGCGTATTGGCCAGAAGGGTATTTTGATTCTTTTGGGACGTGGGAAGGCGCGCCGCTGGAACGTTTCCCAACGTTGCCGCTGGAACAGCGCTTGTAAATCAAGTGATTTATTTATTGGATACAAACGTTTGTATTCAACTGCTTAATAAAAAGCACGCAATTATTCAGCAGAATTTCCGAAAACATAGTGCTTTAGACATCGTTTTATGCAGCATCGTCAAAGCTGAATTGCTCTATGGTGCAAGACGCAGCGAGCGGATCGATGCTAATCTGGCGCTACTCAACGCGTTTTTTGCGCCCTTACAAAGCCTGCATTTTGACGATAATGTGCAGAGCACTATGGGCAAATCCACGCTGATCTTTTAAACCAGGGCAAACCCATCGGACCCAATGACACCCTGATTACTGCAATCGCTCGCGCAAATCAGTTCGGACGTTGGTCACCCACAACACAGCTGAATTCGCCAGGATAGAAGGTTTGCGACTAGTGGATTGGGAAATCGCCTAATTCCATTTCTAAATCGTTTGGCTAACTTCGTTTCAGTATTGAGGCTCAATTTTGTATGGATTTCGCAATTTTATTTGGACTAATCTTATTGAATGGTGTTTTTGCGATGTCAGAAATGGCCATTATTTCCGCTCGCAAGGCGCGCCTGCAACAGCGCATTGATTCTGGCAGCCATGGCGCAAAAAGTGCGCTGGAGCTGGCGCAAGACCCAGGGCGCTTCCTATCAACGGTGCAGGTTGGCATCACCACCATTGGTATTTTGAGCGGCGCTTTTGGCGAAAGCGCAATTGCGCAGCGGCTGATCGTTTTCTTTGATCAGATTCCAACCCTTGCACCGTATAAGCAATCACTTTCCACATTGATTATGGTGCTGGTGATTACATTTTTTGCCGTCGTTCTTGGGGAATTGGTGCCTAAACGCTTAGCGCTGCTCAGCCCAGAGCGCATTGCCTCGACCGTGGCCAAGCCCATGCAGATATTGGCAAAACTAGTTTACCCGTTGGTTTTTATATTTAATTGGGCGAGCAATCTTTTGCTGCGGCTACTCGGTGCAAAAGTAGGCACAGACCTGCACGCAAGCGCCGAAGAGATCAATGTGATGATCAAGCAAGGTACGGACGCTGGAGTTTTTGAGAAAGCCGAACAAACGATGGTCGGGAATGTATTTCGCTTGGACGATATGCGGGTTGCCGCAATCATGACGCCTCGGCGAGAAATTGAGTTTTTGAACGTAGAAGATGATCTGGAAAAAACGCAGCGCAAACTGCGTTCGGCGAAGTATCAAACGCTGCCCGTGTGTCAAGGCGATTTGGATTCGCTTCTGGGGCTTTTGGATGCAAAGGACTATCTCGGCCGTATGCTGGAAAATCCAAATGTTGACCTCACAAGCATCTTACATGTCGCTTTGTTCGTGCCGGAATCCATTTCGATTATTCACTTATTGGAAACTTTGCGCCGAAAAAAGTCACACCTAGCATTTATTGTTGATGAATACGGCAGTATCGAAGGGATGGTTACCCTCACGGATATTTTGGAGGCCATCATCGCAGATGTTTCCAATACTGATACTTCAACAAATTCGGACGCGGTGCGCCGCGAGGATGGTTCTTGGCTACTCGATGCGCGCCTTTCTCCAGACCGACTAAGTACACTGTTTCAGTTGCCGACAATGGTTTCAAGCGACTATCCGTTCAATACGCTAGGCGGGTTAGCAATGTGCGAGCTGGGGCGCGTTCCGAACGTGGGCGATAAGTTCAAATGGCAAAAATTGATGTTTGAGATTGTCGATATGGATGGTAATCGCGTGGATCGCCTTTTGGTTTCCGACACCGCTGGCATCTAATCTCTAGCCCCAGCAAACCCAATCTGACGCCAAGCCTCAAACAACACCACCGCCACCGCATTCGATAAATTCAGGCTGCGCCCGCCCGGTGTCATCGGAATCAGTAATTTTTGTGGCGGCTCAAGTGTTGCGAGCAGCTCTGCAGGCAAACCGCGCGTTTCTGGGCCGAACACGAAGGTATCGCCGGGCTCATAGGCAACGTCAGTAAAGCGTCGTGTCGCCTTTGTGGTCAGGGCGAAAAAGCGCTTAGGGTTAACCGCGCTTAGGAAACTCGCAAAGTCATCGTGTGCGGTCACGGCGGCAAACTCGTGGTAATCCAAACCCGCGCGCCGCAGTTTGGCGTGATCCAAGTCGAAGCCCAAGGGGCGGATTAAATGCAGCGCTGCGCCGATATTGGCGGCAAGGCGAATCGCGTTGCCGGTGTTCGGTGGAATCTCTGGTTCGTACAAGACAATGTTAAACATCGTTTTCTGGCGTTAAAATAGACGCCTAAGTTTGGGGTAGACCGCACGTTTTCGCAAAACCCCGTTGCGTGCGTCGCGTATTCGCCGTTAAATCCACCCATGACACTCGAACGCTACGACACCCTATCCACCGACCGCGGTAAATTGCCCGCGATACGCCTCGAAGCGCGCGCGGCGGCGCACTTGGTTATTACCCAAGGGGAAGGCGTCGGGCGTCAGGTCAACATGAAGGATACGCCGCTGATTGTCGGCAGATCTTCCGATTGCGATATGCGCTTGCTCAACCGGGCGGTGTCGCGGCTGCATTGCCGGGTCTGGAAAGATGCCACGGGTTTTTGGCTGCGCGATCTGAATTCAACCAATAAAACGTACTTAAATGACCGTTCCGTGGTCGAAGCGCGTTTGAAAGATGGGGATTTCATTACCGTGGGTGGCACGGTGATGCAGTTTTCAGAAAAATCTGAAGCTGCAAATGATGCGCCAGGGCAAGGTGCCGACGCGGCTCGGCTACCGGGTATGGGCTCAGTTTCCACGACCAACTCCATTGAAGTAGGTGGCGCGGATTTGCTCACGGGTTTGCCGACTCAGCGTGCGTTTGAAGAAGATATAGAACGCGAAATTGCGCGCAGTCGTCGGCATGGACGCACATTTGTATTGGCGTGCGTGGATATTGATAATTTGGCCGCGATTAATGCCGAGTTTGGTCAAGCTGCGGGTGATGAAACAATTCGCCAAATTGCGCGCATGATTCGCGCCGGTTTACGGGTTGAAGATTTAGCGGCGCGTGTGGGCCCGGATGAATTGGGCATGCTGCTTACCGAAGTCGGGCTCGATTTTGGGGTTCCAATTTTGCAATCGATTCGCTCGGCAGCTGGAAACGCTGAATTTAGTTTTGGTGGTAGAAGTTTTAAAGGCTCGATCAGCATCGGTGCGGCGCTTTGGGATCCGAGCGTAGACACCCGCGCTGAGTTACACGCCAGAGTGCAAAGCGAACTCAAGCGCGCTAAGGCCAGCGGCAAGAATCAGGTGTGCTGGCGGTAACTCAAGCCCACGAGGGTGTGGGGTACTCAGCGCGTACGCGTGCGCTGTTAACAGTTACTGGCCCACTAGCCGCTGTAATTTGTTTTATTTTGCTGCACGCATACGCACAACCGCTGCGTGTAACGGCGGCGTTGACCGTTTGGGTTGCCCTATGGTGGTTGACGGAATGCATCGATGCGGCGATCACCGCACTGCTGCCACTGGCACTGCTGCCAATTTTGGGCGTTTTGACGCCTGTTGAGGTTGCGCAGTCCTACGGTAATGAGCTGATCTTATTGCTCGCGGGCGGTTTTATGCTTTCGGGCGCACTAGAAAGCTCGGGCGCGCATCGGCGTTTGGCTTTGACAATGTTGCGCCTATGTGGTGCGAGCAGCGGCGCGCATTTGATTTGGGGCTTCGCACTGGCGACCGGCTTTTTGAGTATGTGGATTAGCAACACTGCGACGACATTGATGATGCTGCCCGTCGCGTTAGCGATTCTGGCGCATTACCCGGATCAACGCCTGCGCACGCCACTGATTCTTGCCATTGCCTATTCCGCAAGTCTAGGTGGCATGGGCACACCGATCGGCACCCCGCCGAATTTGGTTTTTATGGCCGCCTATCAGCAAACCACCGGCATCCGCTTTGGCTTTATCGAATGGCTCAAGATCGGTCTACCTTTAGTTGCCGTTACGATTCCTATGTTGGCGTGGTGGCTCAGTCGAGGACTTAAGGATTCACCGCCTGCGAGCTTGCCTGTGTCGGGGCCAATCGCAAAGGTCGAAGTGCGCGTGTTGAGCGTGTTTGTGGTGATTGCCTTGGCCTGGATATTTCGCGCAGAGCCTTTTGGCGGCTGGTCAAAGCTTTTGGGCTTAGCCGGCGCGAACGACGCGGCGATTGCCATGATCGGGGTGATTGTGTTGTGCTTAATGCCGGATGGCCGAAGTGCTGACGACCCAGAATTTAGCGGCGGCGGGCGATGCCTAGATTGGGCGCGCGCTGAAAAAATCCCGTGGGGTGCGCTAATGGTATTTGCTGGCGGTATTGCCCTGGCCAAGGGTTTTGAGCGCTCTGGGCTGAGCGATTTGCTGGCCGCAAACTTAGGCGCGTTAACCGCGCTACCCTTGCCGGTCATGCTTTTGGGCCTGTGTTTAGGTGTTACCTTGATGAGCGAAATCGCTAGCAATACCGCAACTGCCGTGTTGTTAATGCCGGTGCTTGCAGCGGTAGCAATGGCAAATGACTTGAATCCGGCTTTGTTGATGCTGCCCGCAGCACTGGCGGCAAGCTTGGGATTTATGTTGCCGGTAGCGACGGCACCGAATGCGATCGCCTATGGCACAGGGTTGGTTAGTAGCCGCCAAATGCTGCGCGCCGGTTGGTTCCTTGATTTATTTGGTGTGCTAGTGTTGGCACTCATTAGCTGGATTGCGTTTGGAAAATGACCTGTTTAGTTGCTTCAAGGATTAGCTCTGCTTTTCCGCATGTACGGCTGGTGTTTTTGCCGGTCTTGGCCGCGCTGATCGCCCATAGCGATACGTGCGCCGCGAAACAAATCTATAAATGGACTGATGCCGCTGGCGTCATGCATTTTTCAGATACGCCACCCCTCGATAAGGCAGCGGCGAAAGGGTTAACGGCACGACTTATTGACGTTGACCCACAAGAG